>CALVNU010000001.1 GCA_944349915.1 uncultured Clostridia bacterium
AAATCCAAAACAAGGCACATCGTGCGGAACTTCAATTGGTGAGAAAACCAAATCTTTAAATTGAAATTGACTGTCAAAAAGTTGTCTATTTTTTAATGCAACCTTTTTCAATTTTTCATCTAATCCCACCCAAACTTTTTCATGGGCAAAGACTGGGATATTAAATTTGTTAGAAAACACATCAATGCCTTTTATATGATCGCTATGTTCATGCGTAACAACAATTGCGTCTATTGAAGAAGGGGCAATCGATAAAACCTTCAATTTTTCTATTGTTTGTGTTGCATTTATCCCATCGTCCAGCAAAATTTTGCTATTTTCGGTTTCTATATATGTGCAGTTTCCATCACTGCCAGAAGTTAAGTTTACAATTCTCATGCAATGAGTTTAGCACAATAAATAAAAAAAAGCAATTTACAAAAGCAAATTTTGTAGAATTTTGTTGCAATTTGTTGCTTCTTGAAGAGCGCTTGTATTAGACGGCGTTAAAATTAAAGCCAACATCGTCATTGCCCACACAAAAAAACAAAATAATATTATCATAATGATAATAAAAATACGATTCTTCACAGTTCTATTTTAACATTTATCTTTTTTACATTGAAATGAAAAGAAATGGCTTTTTGTCTAGATTTGCCAGATATTGTCGAGATAAAAGGTCTGCTTTTTGTTTGACATATTTTTAATGTGGTGTTAAAATAACAGGACAGGAGACATTATGAAAGAAAAGTTTTATATCACAACACCAATTTATTATCCAAGCAACAAATTTACGCTTGGAAATTGCTATACCACTGTTATTTGTGATACCATTGCAAGATTTAACAGAAAACAGGGCAAAGATGTTTTTTTCTTGACTGGGACAGACGAGCATGGACAAAAAATTAGTTTATCTGCTCAAAAGGCTGGCAAAAATGAAAAACAATATCTTGACGAAATGATAGCGGACGCAAAAGCGCTTTGGTCTTTGCTGGGAATAACATATGATAAGTTTATAAGAACAACCGACGACTATCATGAAAAGGCTGTGCAAAAGATTTTTGACAAACTTTATGAAAAGGGATATATCTATAAAGGAAAATACAGCGGGTTGTATTGCACACCATGTGAGTCTTTTTGGACAGAAAGCCAACTTGTTGACGGAAAATGCCCAGATTGTGGCAGAGAAGTCAAGGTGCAAGAAGAAGAGGCATACTTTTTTAAACTTTCACAGTTTTCGGACAAATTGTTAAAACTCTATAAAGACAATCCATCATTTTTGTTGCCAACATCAAGAGTTAACGAAATGGTAAACAATTTTATCAAGCCAGGACTTCAAGATCTGTGCGTTTCAAGAACTTCGGTAAAATGGGGTGTTCCAGTTGATTTTGACCCATCACATACTATCTATGTTTGGATTGATGCGCTTTCAAACTATATCACAGCGCTTGGTTATGGTTCGGAAGATGAGAGGCTGTTTGAAAAATTTTGGCCAGCAGATGTTCACATTATAGGCAAGGAAATTGTTCGCTTTCATGCAATAATTTGGCCAGCAATGCTTATGGCACTTGACCTTCCTCTTCCAAAACAAATTTTTGGACATGGTTGGATGCTTTTTGGTGGCGACAAACTTTCTAAAAGCAAAACGGCAAATGTAAAAGAATGTGTTGACCCAAGAATTCTAGTTCCTAGATATTCTCGCGATGCAGTAAGATATATTTTGCTTCGAGAAATCCCGTTTGGTTCAGACGGTAATTATTCTACAGAAAACTTTTTGACAAAATTTAATGCAGAACTCTGCAATAATTTTGGAAATCTTGTGTCAAGAACCTTCTCTATGCTTAAAAAATATTTCAATTTGGTTGTGCCAGAAGTAAAAGAATATGGGCAAAACGAAATTGACCTTCAAAATAAAGTGCTAAAAGAAAAGGATAATGTGCTTTTGTATATGAAAAATTATGATGTTTCAAAGGCAATCACTTCAATTTTCAATATTTTTTCGGAAGCAAACACATATATTCAATTGGCAGAGCCATGGGCAGTTGCAAAAGAACAGGGTAAAGAAGAAAGCCTTAAGGCAATTTTGAGAACACTTCTTGAGTGTATAAGGCTTGGCTGTGAATTGTTGGAACCTTTTATGCCAGATGCGCCAAGAAAAGTGCTTTCTGCCATTGGCAAAGAAAATAAGACCTTTGAAGACCTTGACAAATTTGAAGGACTTATGGCAGGGCAAACCGTTCAAGAACTTCCAATTTTATTTCCGCGCCTTGATGTTGCAAAAGAACTTGAAGAATTATCAAAATTAAGTTAAATAAAAACGCAAGTTTTTGTCCTAAAATTATAAAAAACAATATAAAAAACCACTACTTGCAATTTTGATAGCCAAATCAAAATTTGTCTATAGTGGTTTTTATTTTTCCGCCTTGATTAATAAAGCAAAAAATTTATTGAGAAAAATCATGAAAAAATAATAAAAATAAATAAAAAAACAATAAAATTAATAAAAAACCAAATTAATTTAGAATTTTTTGATTTATGTTTGTTTTTAATTGTGATTTTATCACATGATTTTGCATAACAAACAAGCAAGAACAGAACCAACTGTCGAGCAAATTAGTGCAACGGGAATTGCATATAAAAGTTTTTTAACATTTGTTTGCGACATATATATTGTGGTTACATAAAAAATAGTTTCGCTAGAGCCAAGTATAACACAAGCGCAACGCGAGATATAACTGTCTGCTCCATAAGTTAGCAGAACATCATTAAGCAGGGCATAACTTCCAGAGCCAGTAAATGGACGCAATAGCACAAGTTCTACAAGTTCTGTAGGAATTGACAGAAGGTTGAAAACTGGGGCAAAAAATTGGGCAAGCAGAGCAGTTATTCCGCTTGAACGAAGAAGAGTTACAGCAATCATAATTGCAGTGATATAAGGAAAAATATCCACCACTAAAGGAATGGATTTTTTTGCTCCGCGGATAAAGGTGTCATAGCAATTGACTTTTTTAAAATGGGCATATACAAAAATAAAGATAAAAAGCAGGGGGAGAATGTAAATACTCAAATTTTCTTCCCCCTTTTAATAAATTTTGCACACAGTTTGACAAGAAAAATTGCAAGTATGGTTGTTACAATTGTCGTGATTAGAGTTGGCAAAATAATATCTGCAGGAGATGTGGAGCCAGCAGTCTGCCTTAAAGCAATAACCGTGGTGGGTAAAAGTTGAATAGATGTGGCGTTTATCACAATCAACATTATCATTGGCGTTGAAGCAACAGGAGAGCCGGTGTCCATTTTTTGTAGCGCCTTTATTGCAAGCGGAGTGGAAGCATTGCCTAATCCAAGCATATTTGCCGAAATATTCATGGCAATCAATTTTTCGGTTGCGGGGTCTTTAATATTAAAAATCTTTTTGATTGCAGGGTGCAAAATTTTTGCTAATTTTTCGCTCATACCACTTGCTTCTACAAGTTCCAAAATGCCAAGCCATACTGCATAAACGGCACAAAGTTCAAAAGCGAGTTTTACAGAAGCGGTGGATGCGTCAAGCATCTGGCTTAACACAGAGCCAGGGGCAGACCAAAGCAAGAAACAGATTGATGCAACAATCATCAACAGCCAAATGTTGTTCATGTTATTTATATTATTCTGCGCGAAAGAATTTTAGCATTCAAACAATGCAAAGCAAAAATTAAATGCAAAAAACAATTAAAATCAAACAATATGATTTAAAAAAAATTTTTTCTAAAAAATTTTAAGAATTTGACATTTTTAATATTTTAAGAATGTGATATTTTTAAATAAATTTACGAATTTTGATATTTTCAATTATTTACGAATTGTGACATTTTTTCTAAAAATTTTAAGAAATTCAATAATTTTGCCTAAAAATTTGAAGATATTTGACTTTTTTGTTTATTAAGGTTAAAATCAAAACAAAAGGAGCAGTTATGTTTATTGACACGCATTGTCATTTGACAGACAAACAATTTGCAGACGATATTGAATTGACATTTGATTATTCACAGCAAGTTGGCGTTGACAAATTTATCACATCTGGTTTTGATTTGCCTTCTTCTCAAAAGGCGGTTGAATTTGCAACAAAGCATAATAATGTATATGCAACAATTGGTATTTATCCAGAGTTTGCAGACAAGGCGGATTTGCAAGGGCTGTCATCACTTAAAGAACTGGCGCAAAATGCAAAAGTTGTTGGAATAGGCGAGATTGGTTTGCAGTTTACAGAAGGCGCACCAGAGAAAGAGGTGCAGATAAAGGCGTTTGAAAGGCAGATAGAACTTGCTTGCGCCCTTAAAAAACCGATTGTTATACACAGTCGAGATGCAATGGGTGCAACAATTGAAGTTCTTGAAAAAAACAAAGACAAATTGGTCTATGGCGGGACCATGCATTGTTTTAGCGGAAGCACAGAAAGTGCTATGCGAATTATCAAACTTGGTTTATACATTTCGGTTGGAGGGGTGTCAACATTTAAAAACGCCATCTCTCTTAAAGAAACATTATCGCATATTCCGCTTGATAAAATGATTTTGGAAACAGATTGTCCATATCTCACACCGCACCCATATCGCGGGAAAAGAAATAGCCCAGCATATATTCCAACAATTGCAGAAAATTTGGCAAAGATTAAAGGTGTAACGGTGGACGAAGTTGCAAAGGTCACCTATGCAAACTCAAAAAAATTGTTTAGGCTGGAGGGCTAAATGGAACACAAATTTAAAAAGCAGTATGGTCAAAACTTTTTGTCAGACACAAACTTGCTTAAGGCTATTGTCAGTGATGGCAACATAACCCAAGACGATGAAGTTTTAGAGATAGGGGCGGGCGCCGGGGCGCTAACAAAAATTTTAGACCAAACAGCAAAAAAAGTTGTATCGTATGAGATTGACACATCTTTGCAACCTCAACTTCTTTCGCTAGGGCTTGCTCGTACAACATTTGTTTTTGCAGATGCTTTAAAAGAAGATATAAAAAAAATAGAAAGTCATTTTAGTCATAACTATAAACTTGTTGCAAATCTGCCTTACTACATCACTTCACCGCTAATTTTTAAGTTTTTAACAGAAACCAGCAAAACAGAAAGTTTGACAATCATGGTTCAAAAAGAAGTTGCCGAGCGCATTGTTGCCAAAGCAGGCTCAAAAGATTACGGAGTGCTCAGCATCATGTGCCAGTTTTACACTTCGCCCTCTATAAAGCGCATTGTCAGCAAAAAGATGTTTTATCCACAACCGAAGGTTGATTCTGCAGTTGTAACAATGGTCAGAAAAAAACAGCCAGAAGTTGACGGCGAAAAATTTTCTATGTTTATCAAAAAATGTTTTTCCATGCGCAGAAAAACTCTTGCAAACAATTTGAATGGATACAACGGCATAAAAAAATCAGACCTTTCACAAATTGCAGGCGACATTGACCTAAATTTGCGCCCAGAAATGCTGTCAATTCAACAATTTTTACAACTTTTTAAAAATTTTGAAAATTAAAAAAACAATTTATGCAAAATATTGTTGATATTTGTAATTTTTTTTGTTATAATGTAGACAATAAAAGAAATTTAAAGGGGGAAGTTGAGTGAACGCAATTTCAATGCTGGGCGACATAACTTGGTGGGAGAAAATAGTTACACTTTTTGATGCTATCCCAAAAGTTATATATTTCCTTTACACATGTATTGCAAGCGCGGCAGACGCAATGCAACTTTTGGTGCGCAGGCTTTGCGGACTTGACATTTATTATAACAATCAAGGACAAATTGTTCAAAAACAAGACCCTTTAACAGAGTTTTTAAATGGCATTTTGGGAATAGGCGACACCTCTGGTGCCATGCAAGCATTAAACACAACCTTTTGGTCATTAACAATATTTGCACTTATCTTGCTTGCGCTTACTTCAATTGTTGCAATCATCAAATCGCACTATAATGAAGATGTAAGCAAAACAAGCCCAGCAAAAATTTTGTATGGCGCTTTTAAAGCAATCTTGACTTTCTTTATTGTTCCAGCATCAGTTATTATCGGTCTTCAACTTTCAGGCCTTTTGTTGAGAACACTTGATGGTATTACCGGTGGCACCGCGGATTCTGGTACTATTTCAGGGATTTATGGCTCTACCGATAAGTTTAAGCCATACACTGCCGGAGAGGGGGAAGAACAATATTCAAGTTACGCGGCATATGATATGTTTGGAATTGGTGCACCTGCAACAAACTCTCCAATTTCGGGACAACTTTTTAGGGCGGCGGCTTACAACTGCAACAGATTTAGAAATGGAGATTACAGTCAATCAGATATTTCAACCATGTCTATGGGTGGCATATTTGGCCAAGGTCCAAGTTACAGCGCGGCTACAGATAAACTTGAATATGTGGCATATCAAGTTGACTATGCATTTATGAACAACCTTCAATTATCCAGCGGTTATAGTATAGACTCTTTGGAAGACAGTGCAAACAGCACTGACAATGGTGCACGGGTAAGTTTGATGACTTTTGCTGTGGGAAGCACTTATGACACTTTCTCAAAATATGAAGTAAGTTTAGTTTGGATATACTATTCGCTTTGGCACTTCAATTTTATTGTAGGTTTTGCTTGAGCAATCTCTAGTTTTGGTATTATGATTTCAATCATCATTGGTTTGATGATGAGGCTTATCAAGAGTGCAGCAATGTTCCTTATCTATCCACCACTGCTTGGACTTGCTCCAATGGATGATTTTAAAGCTTTCAAGAGTTGGTCAAATGAATTTATCAAACAAATTCTCTCGGCATTCGGTGCGATTGTTGGTCTAAATTTGTTGTTCTTGATTTTGCCTTATGTTCAACAAATTTCATTCTTCAATATAGATCTTCTTGATGCTATTGTAAACTGTGTATTCCTTGTTACCGGTCTTATCATGGCAAAAGACTTTATTTCAATGGTGGCAGGATTTGTTGGCGGAGGAGATGTTTTCTCAACTGGCGAATCAAACAAAGGTCAAGTTGCACAGCAAATCGGCAAAGGATTAAAATATTCTGTTGGCGCAGGGGCTGCTGTAGCAGCGCCATTGGCCTTGCCAGCAGTATTTGCAGCAAAAGGGATAAAAAGAAAAATAGCACGAAAGATGACCACAAGTCTCAATACTGCAAATAATTCTATTAAAAATTACAACGAGGCTGAAAATGAATATCAAGAAAAACAAAAAGCTTTTGATAGTGGTGAGTGGAAAAAGGATAGGGCATTTTTGGATGAACAAATGACGAAAGATGCCTCTTTAAAATCACAATATGAGCATCAAATGAAAAGCTGGAGATCAGCGGGGAAAAGTGAAGAAGAAGCCAAAGAACTTGCATATAGTGCCGTAGCAAACAGTTTTGAAACAAACCATAAAGATGCTAAAGACCAATATACGGCAGAATCGAAAAATAAGATGGACGTCGCTAAAAATGATATGAGAACGAATGTTATGGCAGTAACTAACGATAAAGACGCGGAACATGTCGAGAAGATGTTACAATCGGAAGATGGAAGATCACAACTGTTGCAACAAAATGATAAATCAATTGAAAGATGGGCAACAAAAAATTATCTTAATAAAGATGGGTCTTCTTCTGCGAAAGGCACATTAACAATGCTTGGAAATACAATTAAATCAGCATTTGGGCCATTGAAAATTTTTGCAAAAGATATTTCAGGGGCACTGAATATCGATAAACTTGCAAAGCAAATGAAAACATTAACTTATCAAGTGCAAGGGAAGAATGAAGATGGCTCTCATGCAATAAAACCATCTCAATATAAGCCTGATGAAACAACGACAAGAAAGGCTCTAACAAAGCAATTTGAAAAAGAAGCTTTAGAAAAGGGGTATACGAGAGGTTCTGCTCAATTTAATCAGTATGTAAACGACAATTTGGCGGAAACATTAAGATATAATAATCGTCAAGCTGCAAAAGAAATCGGCAGAGCTGTTTCAGATGCAATAACCAAGACTTTTGGTGGTACGACATTAATGATGGGGGCAAATGTAGCTCCTATTGGGGCGCGACTTGAAGGCGAGAAATTGCAACAGCAACAACTTAAGAAAACAGATGATTCAATTAAGGCACAAGAAACTACCAACAAGAAGCTTGATGAACTTATTGACCTTCTTGGAAAAGGTGTTGTCAAATCACCTCCTGGTCCATAATCAAATGGCTTAAGTTGAAAACAGAAAAACATCAAAGTTTAAACTTTGGTGTTTTTTGTTGCACATTTTGCCAAAATTTGTTAAAATGGTGCTATGAATATTGTAAATGCAGTTTATTTTACAAGTGCGGTGGACAGGACAGGGCTTGTTGCAGACGAAAAAGCACAATTTGCTTTTGTTGGCAGAAGTAATGTCGGA
This sequence comes from uncultured Clostridia bacterium, assembly GCA_944349915.1. GTDB lineage: Bacteria > Bacillota > Clostridia > Christensenellales > UBA1242 > Caccovivens. The sequence continues at coordinate 8,365 of CALVNU010000001.1, forward strand.
AAAAGTTCGCTTATCAATCGCCTTGTCAATCAAAAAAGACTGGCAAAAACTTCATCAACACCAGGGCTTACCAAAATGGTAAACTATTTTTTGGTTAACAACAATTTTTATTTTGTTGACTTGCCAGGTTATGGCTTTGCAAAAACAAGCCATAAAAGCAAAACGATTTGGGCAGAAGTTATAAACGCATATCTTTCAAACAACAAAAATTTGCTGTGCGTGTTTGTGTTGTTAGACATAAGGCATAAACCAAGTGCGCTTGACGGGGCAATGATAAAATATTTGCTAGCCTGTGGAATCTCATTTAAGATTGTGCTTACCAAAGCAGATAAGATTGCCAAAAGCAAGATTTTTCAAGCGGTGCAGTCAATTGCAAGGCAACTTGGCATAAGAAGCGAAGCGTGTGTTGCAGTAAGTGCAGAAAACGGCTATGGCATAGAAAATCTTCTTCAATTTATTGAAGGCAAACTTGAGGCTTAGGTGTGGAACGGTTAAAGATAGAAGAAATCGGTTATGGTGGAGAGGGCGCTGGCAAACTTAATGGCAAGGTCTGTTTTGCCAAGTTTGCTTTGCCAGGAGAGATTGTTCAAATTGAGATAACCAAAAACAAAAAGTGGTTTTGTGAGGGCGCGCTCAAGGCGGTTTTAGAGCCAAGCCCAAGGCGAGTCAAACCTTTGTGCCCATACTTTTCTGTTTGTGGTGGCTGTGATTTTCAACATGTAAGTTATTCTAACGAACTTGAGATAAAAAAAGAAATTCTTTCAAAGCAACTAAACAAAATAGGGCAAAACATTCCAGTCAAAGTTGTTGCGAGCGGTAAAGAATATTTTTATCGCAACAAAATCAAACTTGTAAACAAAAATGGGCTAGGTTACCATGATATTTTTGGCAATATTGTTTTGATTGAGAATTGTCCGCTTGCAGAAAAGCAAATCGACAGTTCAATCGGAACAATTTCCCAGTTCTTAAAAACATACAATTTGCCAATCGATTTTGTTGAAATAAAGGTGCAAAATAACGTCCGCCTTGTCAATTTTTTTGCAAAAAGAAAGATTATGATAGATGTCAAACCGCTTGCAACAGTGCTTGACAACACCCAATTTTTTTTGACTGTGCAAAACAAAAGCCTTTTACTTTTTGATAGCAGTAAAAAAGATATAATCAATCCAAATGTTTTTCATCAAGTCAACAATCAAGTTGCCGATGCGCTCTACAAAAGAGCAGTTCAAAATATTGCTGGCATGACTGTTGCAAATTGTTATAGTGGAGCCGGGCTTTTTAGCGCTATGTTGCTAACAAATGGCGCAAAAAAGGTCTTTGGACTGGAATTGGGCAAGAATGAACATAACGAGGCAGAGAGACTTAAAAAAAGCCTAAACCTTGACAATCTTACAAATATACAGGGCGATTGCGCAAAAACTTTGCAAACCGTTGCTGGTCAAGTTGATATAATAATTGTTGACCCACCACGCGCTGGCATGAGCGAAAAAGTTTGCCAAAGCATTGACAATTCAAAGGCCAAATCTTTGATTTATATTTCATGCAATCACGCAACCTTCACTCGCGACTGTGGCAGGTTGAAAAATTATCAACTTAAAAAGATTGAAATTTTTGACATGTTTCCCAAAACTGCAAATTTTGAAATTTTTGCAATATTATGCCGAAAATAGTTTTTGTTTTTTGCATTTTGTGTTATACTAATTTTGAGGTGAATTATGGCTGGTAATGCTTACAAACATGGGCTTCGTCCTAAAGTTATCGCATATCAAGAGGCTTTCGACCGCTTTGTTGCCGAACGCAAAACAATCAACACGGCAATAGATAAAGGGACAGTTGCTTCCGCTTTTAACCAACTTATTGACAAATCTATGCACCAAGATGCAGTTGCAATGGATGTGCTTGCTTATTATTATAAATCTGGCATAACCAACTTTTTGCCAGAAAATTATACAAAATATTTGCACTATGAACTGCTTGCCTGCGCAAAAGGAAACAACTTTGCAATCGACAAAATGCAATTTTTGTTTACCAATGTTTACAATCAAATTTTAGATAGTGAAGACCTTGATGTGATTGTTTATCTTAATGATGTAACCGAAGACAATTTTGCCTTTATTTTTGGCAAGGAAATAGCAAAGGTAATGGTTAAAAAATATTCTATCAATGCAGAAGACCTTGCAAATCAACCAAACGAAAAAGTTCCATTTAAAAACGAGATGTTGATAGAATTTAAAAAAGACTTGCAAGACGCAACTCCAGAAATCATCGAAAAACTAAAATAAAAAAAGCAAGATTAGTCTTGCTTGGTTTGCAGACAAATTATCTTCCTGCAAAAGAACAAATGAGAAAAGGCTGGAGAAACGCTCAATGCCAGGAGATTAATTTTCCCAAATTACAAATTTGAGCGTTTTTTAGTAAACAATATAAGAAAATATTTGCAAAATTTAACGATTTTTTGTTACAGCAAGAGTAGTCTTGCTTTTTTTATGCAAAACATTGCGAAAAGCAATCTTTTTATTTTCTATTTATTCAAAAATATTTTTGCTTAAAATTAGCCGGTCGGTTATCATGCGCTCAAGTTCGCCACCATGGTTGCTGGTCTTTGAAAGTTCAAACAGCGACATGATAAGTCCGCTTTCATTTCCTATATAACGCAAAAATATTTTTGATTTATCTCCTTTTGGGGCAGGCGTGAATGGCAATTTAATATTATATATTTCTTCAAAAGCCTTTATCTGTTTGCAGGTGAGCGTGTATAAACGAAATGTGTTTAAAAAACCACCCAAACAAAATAGCAAACGATTTACTGTTGAAAAATATTGTATTGCCTTTTCCACCTTTTCACTGTCATCTTCGGCATTTATCAACTTAAACCGATTTTCGCCAAAACTGTTCATATATTCTCGTGCAATTTTTTCATATTCATCTATTGTAAGAATTTTATCATCTTCATACAACATGCTTTTCCCTCTGACTTTATTTATTCATTAGCCATCTTTTTTGTGTTTAAAATTTAACTTTTTTAAAATTAACACCTCAAATTTATTTTACAAGAAAATTAAGAAAGAAGATTATCTGCAAGGGGAATGGCTTGTAACAATTGTTTGCATAAAGATTTTGAAGAAATTTAATCACCAAATTGTTTAAAAGATGGCGAAAATTATAGCAAAAAGCAATAAAAAAAAGCCCAAGCGGGCTTTTTTAAAATCTATCAAATAATTTTTAAAATCTATCAAATGGGCTTCTTGGTTTAAGATTAAGAACCAATCTGTTTCTCTCTTTAACATCGTAATACAATTTTTTTGCATCAAGTTTTTTAGATATTCCCATTTCTTTTGTCGCCTTAGATTTAATCATGCAATCTGCAGCCCAGAAAGGTGTCATCTTGTCTTTTACAATATCTTTTGAGAACACTTTGGCAATAATTGTCCATTTTGGCAGAGTTCTAAGTTCACTTTCTTCAACAAGTGGACGGCGTGTTCTTTGAGTGCTGGTGTTGGTGGTTGTCCCAGAATCGCCTTTGTCTGATTTTGATTTGCTCTCTTCGCTATGAAACACAGTGATTTCTCCGCAAGATTTTGAAAAGGCTTGAATTGTTTGATCATCTTCCGAACCAAGGAATATTTGTGTCTGGAAGTTTCCTCGAATGTTTGTTGCTTCGTCTGCTCCGTATTTTATGTCAAGTTGTTTGTAAGACTGCAAGATAATTTCAAAGAATATTTTTCTTGAGCGGGCAACTGTAACCATTGTTCCAAAGCCTTCAATTTTTGGCATGTTACCAAATTCGTCAAGAACAAAATATACAGGTCTTGGTAGAGATTGATTTGGGCTTGAGTTTGCAACATCAACAAGGGTTCTGTATAATTGATTGATACAAAGCACTGCAAGGTGATGTCTTTCAACTTTGTGATCTGGTATTTTTAAGAAAAATGCGGTAGGTTGTTGCGGTATTTCTTTAAAGTTAAGGTCTGTGGCACTTGTCATGTATAAGATACCTTCATCGGTTAGTGAGCCGAGCATAGTTCCAAGTTGACCAAGGAAAGATGCTTGAGTTACAGAACTTGTTCCGCAAATTGTTTGCATAAGTTGGTGCACGCTAGAGTTGATTTCATCTCTGCCTTCTGAATATGCCGACAATGTTTTTAAAGCACTGTCTCGGTCGGACATTTTTGGGTCACGAATATTTGCAATCTTTGTCATGTTGAAGAAATTAAATTTTTCTTTGGTCATGCCAAGTCTAGGGTCGCGACTGTCTTCAAGCATCGCCTGCATAATTCCAAGGATAAAGTCTTGACAACCACGCGACCAAGAAGGGTCTTTTGCGCCTTCATCAACAGGGGCAATGGCAATTGCTACATTTCGAAGTTCTGCTTTTGCTTGAACTTCAAGTTGTCGTTTTCTTGCCTCAAGTTCTTCACGCAAAACTTCATTGTTAGGAAAGGCTTTGCCCTCAAATCCATACCACACATCGCCATAAGTTGCGCCTTTCACCATCTCGGCGGAGAAAGTCTTGTATCCTGCATCTTCCGGGGTTATGTTGGTAAATTTTTTAACTTCATCTCCAAGTTTTGTTGCTCTTTGATAAAGGTCAAAAGCATTTTCCATAGGGTTCCATCTTGAAGATGAGAAAGGGTCGTCAATGTCAAGCACCATAATGCGATAGCCCTCTTTTTTTAGCACATTTGCGTGGTCGCGGTAAAGTTCGCCTTTTGGGTCGGAGATAACCAAACTAGGTTTTTGGCCAGAATGAGCAAAAATTCTAATGGTTGGGCTTACTAATGACTGGGTTTTTCCGACACCGGTTGTTCCTAATACAAGTGCGTGATTTTCTTCTTTCATGCAAATGTTCAAGCTTCCGCGCTCTTCTTTGATATAGAATGGGAATCCTGTTTTTTTAATGTTTGGCAGGTTGCGCCAGTTTGTAAAAATAAGGTCTTTGTCATTTTCAAGGTCTTCTTTGGTCAAAAATTTAGAGTCATGGTTGATTTCAAATGTTTCACCTGTTGAAGTTTGACCTTCGTTATCATATTTTTTATCTTTAATTTTGCTTGTAAGCCCAAATATAAAACCACCAGCAGCACCAACGGCAGCAAGGGCAATACTAGGCACTGCTTGCAATGCTTCTACAATGTTTTGGTCGGTTGCTGCAAAGTATGAAATTGCAACTCCAATGCCATATCCAAAAATAGCAAAGACAAGCATCAAGATTAAAGACAATCTAAATTTTTTCATATTCTCTCCTTCTACGGAAACTATCTTATATATAAAGAATATCACTATTTTTATAAAAAATCAAATAATTGATTAATAAAATAAAGTAAAAACAGAAAAAATTAACAATAAACTTGATTTTTTATGCAAAAAGCAATATAATACAAGTGTTTTTGTGGAAAAGCATATGCCTGCATTTTACTAGCATAGATAGTGCTTTATACCAAAACAAATAAAAGCCCATCAAATGTAAAACAACATAAGATAAAACCGCTTTACAGCCACCAGTTATATCTCTGTAGAAAAGTTGGATATCACAATTGATTTCGGATTGCATTGCAAGGGGAATGACAATCAAAAATATCGTATTTGCTCCCATGGTGTAGTGGATAACACAATGGTCTTCGGAACCATTGAGGAGGGTTCGAGTCCTTCTGGGAGCGCCACTAAATTTTTGTGAGGTTAATATGAATTTGAGATATAGAGAACTTGACAATGACGATTTTTATACTTGGGAAAAGATGGCACGACCTCTATTTAGTGAAGACGATTTTTGTGATGCAGATTATCTAGTTCAACTTGGGAATAAGTTGAAAGGCTGGGTTCTCTTAGACAATAATAATGAGTGGATCGGCTGTTGTTTTATTGACAACAAAAAGCACCTATATAATGAACAAGGTATTCACTTTCTTGAAGTATGTACATTTCCAAAATATAGAAATAGGGGATATGGCAAATGCCTTATGAAAATTATGTTTGACAATTCTTTATCAAAAACGAAATCAGTTTGTATTGCTCCAGATAATATACCTTCCAAAAAACTTTTTGAAAAATATGGTTTTACAAAATATTGCAAACGTAAATGCTGGGAAGTTTATCTTTGTGACAAAGATTTTTATCCTGACAAGTTAAAAAATTTAAAAATGATTAAAATTGAAAAATCGCAAGAAATTGAAAGATAATATATTAGCAATTTTATTTTGTTTTGTCAACTAATTGCTAATATATTATCTTTTTAATTTTAGCGATTTTAAAGTTTTTGTTTTTCTTTGGTGGAAGATGTAATTTTTTATTTTTGCTCATAATTTACTCTTTGTTACCCAAATATTTTATCATTTTAAATTCTTCACAAATTATATCAATATTATCATTGAACGGGATTCCTTTTAATAATAGTTCTTTTGAAAAGAATTCTTTATGAATTGATTTCCAAGATTTTAAAGTTCTATCTTTTTCTCCTTCTTTGAACGCGTGTTCTTCTGTAGCTTTATCAAAAGTTGTTTTGTAAATTTTGGTTGTTTGTAAAATTATTTTTTTAGTTTTATCCCAATTAGCAAGAATTGAAAATCCTGTATTTAGTTTATCATTTTTATTGTATAAATATGAAGTGGCAGTTTTATCACCTTTTACTACAAGATCAAATAATTCATCTGCCATTTTTTTGTTATCACCAAAATGCCAGTCCACAATGTCTTGTTGAAATCGTAGTAAATATCCATCAGGGTCTTGAACCAAAAACTCCAAAACATGATTTATAATATCGTTTTCTTGATAATCACTAACTAGCAGATCAATAAAAATTTTAATATTATGTTGTTTTAATGAATTATAAACTTGTGAAATATCTGGTAATATTATTTGAAAATTTACACCTCTACCTAAAGGGTATTTCATATCATCTGTTACATTCCAACTTCCATTAGATGAAGGAAGAGTTAATTGTTGCAACATAATTTGACAATTGCCTAAAACAAGCATTGCGAAATCATTTCTTGCATATGCTATTTCAAAACCTAAAATTTCCGTGTAAAATTTTTTTGATTTTTCTAAATCAAAAACTCTTAATTCTGGGATTAAACAATTAAAATTCATATAAAATTCCTTTTTCTAATATGGATTATATCATAAATTAAACATAAATCTAATAACTGTTACAAATTTTTGCAGGAAAAATGCAAGATTTTTGCAAATGGACTGTTTTGTGCTGTTTTTTTTGCCTGTTTAATTTGTTTATTTTCTAAATAGTAAAAAAACAGTTTTATTTGCTTTTTGTCTATAAAATGCGTTTTTTAGTTTAATGTCAAATGTAAATAAACCGCAGGGATTGTTATATATTTTTTTAAATTTTGTTGATAATTTTGCAAAATGTGGTATTATATATTATATGAAAAATAATTCATTAAAGCATGCAACATTCTCTATTTTTAAATTGATGAGTTTTGTTTGTCTTCTTTTGTGTTTGTCGTTTTTTGTAGGTATAATTCCAATATCTACAAATCAACAGGCGGAAGGGGCGAGTTCAACATCAATTGAAAATTATGATGATTATATTGATTATTTTAAAGCAAATACAGATGACCCTTTAAACAATGCTTTGGTTGCGTTTTACACGGCATTTGAAAATAATATTGAAGAGATAAAAAGTGGCTCGTTTGAAATTTCCATGAGAGAGGAAGGGCTATACAATGCTGTCAAATCTTTGTCCTATCAAGATATACATTCTGCTTTGGCGGGAGCAGTAAATGCTTTTATGTATGACAACCCAGAAAACTTTTTTATTGATTTTACTCAAATAGACATGTCGTTTCCACCGTTTAATAGTATATTTTTAAAATATGATGTGACTGTTTCGGCAAATATTTGTTATATTGAAGGAATTGTCAATCAAAACAGTTTAGACAATATGATAGAGCAAATGAGAACCGAGCGTGATGAAATAATCGATTTATTATATGCAACATATGGAGATAATCCAACAGATTATCAAATTGTCTATTTTGTAAATGATTATCTTGTGGATAATGTGGTGTATGATGTAACAACAAACAAAACCTTTGTGCACACAGCGTATGGCGCTCTTGTTAATGACGAAGCAGTTTGTGATGGTTATGCCTATGCGGCGCAATATATTTTAGACGAACTCGGAGTTGCCAACCTTGTTGTGGCAGGAAAAGCGTACAATCCGTCAACAGGAAGCAGTGAGGGCCACATGTGGAGTTATGTGAAACTTTATGGGCATTGGTATGGTCTTGATGTAACATGGAATGATCCAATTTATTATTTTACTCCGTCCGAAGCGGTTTACAACGCAAACAAAGTGAGATATTTTTTGGTTGGTGGAGATGAGGCAACCCAAACAGGATTTTACAAAATGGAGGGCGATTCGGATGCTCGCGTTGTAAGTAATTATCAAATTTATTTTACTTCAAACGATACCAAACTAACCATGGAACTTCCGCATCCAGTTATTGAAAAAGAAGACTATATAGACCCAACATTTGAAGTGAGAACGCAAAAGAAAACGAGTGGAAATTCCACGGAGTCGATGGCGATTTCGCTTGTGGCGCAAAACAAACTTGATGATATGTATTTTGCCTATAGCGTAAGTTACGATAATGGTGCAACATTTGGAGAAAAAGTTAAGTGTGAAAATTCAATGGCTATTTCCGATTCTGCTAAAAATGGCACCTACAAGTTTTATTTGATGTCAAGCGATGGGAAAATTGTAAAAGAAAGTCAAACGGTTGCGGTTGAAGTGGGGCAAAAATATAACTTAACAATCAACAGCCAAGAAGGCGTTGAATATCAAATTATCCCAGACCAAATTGACGGATATTATGAAGGGAATTATGTGAAAATTGAGTTGACGGCCCTGCCTATTGGAAAGGAAGGTGTTATAACAAGCAATCAAGTTGAAATTGCACAAATTGAAGAAAATTGGTTTGCTTTTAATTTTCCAAAGGGTGATTTAACTCTTGAAATTGGAACTCAAGACAAACTTTATAATATATTAGTAGCAGTGCAAGCACAAGGTGTTGAATATGAAGGTGCTGTTGAATATGAACTTGATAAAACCGAAGCCTATTATCAAAACAAGGTGCAATTGACAATCAATTCACTGCCGATTGGGAAAGAACTTGCTGGAGTTAAAATTGGGGAGATGGAATATGAAGGCGAGTTGGCACTAGGACAGCCTATTGAGATTACTATGCCACCAAATGATTTGGAAATTACCATTTTGCTTGAAGATATTGTGTATGATGTTATGCTCACAAACAATTCCGAATATCAAATTGATTACAATAGCAACGCAATCTATCAACAGGAAGTTAGTATTGTTGCAACAAACTTACCAGAGAATAAAAAAATTGTTATTTCTGGCGTTGAAAATATACAGTATTTGACCAACTCGCAAGCATCTTTCGTTATGCCAGCGGACAATGTTGAAATAACACTTGATGTTGAAACCTTGGTGGAACATTCAATTTCCGTTTTGACCGAAAATGGAGTTGAAGTTTCTTTAAACCATTCGCAAGCTTATTTTGGGCAAGAAATTTTTGTAAATCTTTCTTACAATTACAATAAATATCGTGTAAATTCTGTTTTAATCAACGGGATTGAAGTTGTAAAAGTAGATAATTATACCTATAGTTTTATAATGCCAGACGAAGAAGTTGAAATTGTGCTTGATGTTTATCAAATTCCAAACATTGTTATCACAAACGATATAGAATATACATTGACATTTAATGAAGACACGAAAGGATATTATTATTTGATTACATTGGCAAATGTGCCGTCAAATTTATATGTTAAAAATATTAGCATAATTAACGAAAATGGCGAAAGTGTTTCTGCGATAACACAAATAAGTCAAAACACATTCCGCGTTGATGTTGCAGAAGATGATTTGACTATAACATTCAACTTTGGCGAAAAAGATTCAATGCCAGACAATAGCAAAGATGATTATATGCAAATTCTGGCGTTTGCACTAATATTTATTGCTGTGGTAGCCTTTGTTTCTCTTGTGATTTATCTTATAAGATTAAAAAGGAAGAAATAACCTTTAAAAAATATTAAATAAAAAAGCAGGCTGTGTAAGTAAAAATTTTAAAAACGATAAAATTTTGTAAAATTATCAAAAAATGCTTGTTTTTTGAAATATTTGCTATAAAAATGCTAAAATTTATCGAAATTTCATGTAATTTTATAAAATAAGTGCTAAATAAAGACCGTCAATAAAATGGCGGTCTTTTGTTTTAAAAATTTATAGATTTGACAAAGTTGAAAAATTTTTAGTCTATAACTTTTACAATAAGTTTATGTTGAATATTTTTAAAAAAGTGGCTTGTTCATGTTGTTAGGAATTTCAATCCCTAGCAACTTGAGAACTGTTGGCGCAATAGATGCAATAGAGCACTTCTTGGCAAGTTTGACATTTTTGTGTTTCTCGGAAGCAAGATAACATGGCACAGGGTTTGTTGTGTGAGATGTGATTTTATTACCATTTTTGTCAAACATAAGTTCTGCATTGCCGTGGTCGGCAGTTATAATGCAGTCTCCGCCAGCCATAATTGTTGCAAGCGCAAGCGCATAGGCTTGTTTTTCTACACATTTGATTGCTTCTTTTGTAGACTCAAAATTTCCAGTATGTCCAATCATGTCTGGGTTTGAGTAGTTGACCAAAATAAAATCATATTTTGCAGATGCAATAGCATCCAAAGTTTCTTCTGTTATTTCAATTGCTCTCATTTTAGGATAGTAGGAAAAATCTTTGGCATTAACGCTTTCAATAAGTTTTCTATCTTCATTTTTGTATGGTTTTTCTATTGTCCCATTAAAAAAGAATGTTACATGGGCATATTTTGTGGTTTCGGCAATGTGGAATTGTTTTAAGCCATGCCTAGAGATGATTGCAGAAAGGTTGTCTTCAACCACTTCGGGAGGATATATAACATTGAGTGTTTTGAAATTTTCACTGTATAGTTCCATTGGTGAGAAAAGTAAATTTTTAAATTTTTTCACTTTAAATTTGTCAAATTTTGCATTTGTAAGCGCATTTGTAAGTTCAATAGCGCGGTCTGCGCGAAAATTATAGAAAATAACGCTATCCTTATCCTTTATTGTGCCTTCTTTGTCTAACAAAACGGGCAGAACAAATTCGTCAAATGCACCAGTTTGATAACTTTCTTTTAAGGCTTCTTTGGCGGACAAGTTTTTAAAGTTTTTTCCATACACCAATGTTTTGTAAGCAAGTTCCAACCTGTCATAGCGCTGTTCTCTGTCCATTGCATAAATTCTGCCTGCCAGTGAAGCAATTTTATAAGGAGTGTCTTTTATTGCTTGCTCAACCATATCAATATATTTTGCACCGCTGTTTGGTAAGGTGTCTCTGCCGTCCATAAAAGCATGGATAAAAACTTTATTCAAGCCATTTTCCTTGGCAAGTTTTATAATTGCTAGCAGGTGGTTTATATGGCTATGAATTCCACCGTCGGACAAAAGGCCCATCAAATGTAGCGAACTATTATGTTTTTTTGCATATAAAATCGCCTTTAAAATATGTTGATTTTTAAAAAACGCTCCACTGCGAATATCATCATTTATTTTTTCAAGACTTTGTAAAACAGTTCTTCCAGCGCCCAGTGTAAGATGGCCAACTTCGCTGTTGCCCATTTGTCCAGCAGGCAAGCCAACGGCAAGCCCACTTGCTTCAAGGGTGGTGTAAGGATACATTTTTTTTAGTTTGTCAAGGTTTGGAGTTCCTGCCTCTGTAATGGCGTTCCCATACCTATCCTTTCTTATTCCAAAGCCATCTAAAATTATAAGCGTTACCATAATCATTTTTCCTTTTACCGAATAATTTTATAAAAACAAGCAAAAAATGTCAATTTTTTAGCCTTTTTTACGCAAATTTTATAGAAAAATCTTAAAATTATTGTTTTTAGAATGTGCAAAACATAAAATTTTAAAAAAGATTATAGCGCTCTTTATGGATAATTGCGTTGAAAAGTTTTTCTTTGCAAGAAGGAAAAGAGGCTTCTAAAATTGTTAAAAGTTGTTTTGCGTTCTCTCTTTCTGTGTGTTTGTTGGCAGGGCATGGATTGTAAAGAACTGGGAAATTTTTGCTTATGTTTTGCAAATCTTTTTCTTCCACATAAAGCAGTGGCCTTATAACAGTAAGATCGGTTTTTGAAAGATATGTTTTTGCTTTAAAGGTTGAAAGCCTGCCTTCAAAAAACAAAGAAAGCAAAAATGTTTCAATAAGGTCGTCTCTATGATGACCAAGCGCAACCTTGTTGCAACCAAGTTCTTTAGCCTTGCCGTTTAACAGCCCTCGCCTTAAATTTGCGCAGAGTGAGCAGGGATTTTTTTCTTTGCGAATGTCAAAAACAATTTCAAAAACATTTGAAGGCACAATGGTTAGTGGAACTTCAAGTTTTTCGCAAAAAGATTGGAGGTGTGAAAAATCACTTTTCCCACCCGTCAAATCAACAGAGATTGCAATTAGTTCAAAGTTTGGGAAAATATATTTTTGATACTCTTTTAATGCCACCAGAAGACTTAAACTGTCTTTTCCGCCAGACAGCCCAACTGCAATTTTGTCTCCATTTTCAAGCAAAGAATGTTCTTCTATAGCCTTTCTCATTAAACTTAAAATTTTTCTCATATTAACCTCAATTTTGATTTTATCATAAAAAATTGAAAAAAATATAGAAAAATATAAAAAATTCGTAAAAAATATAAAAATTTTGAAAAAAAAAATAAAAATTTACAAATAATGCTTTAAAATAACATTTTTTAACAATTTTGCAACATTTTTCTGCTTGATTTTTTAAGGTTGTAAAATAAACAAAAGTTTTTTATCTGTCTTTTCTAACACATAAAAACAAAAATATATAAAAAAATAAATAATAAATTAAAAAAAATTTAAAAAATTAATTATCTACTACAGCCCAAATTTATTTGACAATTTATGACATAAAAAGTATACTTTTTATAAAGGTCGACAGAAGACCTCTTTTGTCGAGCAATTTGTGTTTAATATTTTTGAAATTACAAATATTAAACAAGGAGGCAGAATGAAAAAATTTATTGTTGCATTCTTAAGTTTATTTACTTTGCTTGGCGCATCTATTCTGTATGCGTGCGGGCCAACAAATATAGAACTTTCTCTTTCACAGCAAAGTGTGTCTTTGCAACTTAACGGAACAGAGGAAGCCAAGGTTGCCACTATTATTGCAGATGTGACAGGAACAGACGATAAATCAATATCGCTTGACTTTGTCTATGATGACGATATTATTTCTCCATCTGTGTCTCAAAACAGTCAAGGGCAAAGCGTTATCACCCTAACTGCAACCAATGAGGGGAGTACCGAACTTGTTGTTACAACAAAACAAGGCAGTGTAAAAAAATCTATCTACATTGAGGTTTATACAGAAGTAACTTCAATGATTGAAAAGAAAGAAGACATTGCAGAGGGGGAGAAGAGCACAAGATTTTTGATTAAAAATGACACATATCAAACTTTAGATGCAAACAGTCTTATTTCATTTACTCCATCTACAAGCACAAGAAAAAATGTGGTTTGGACATTTGAGGCTAGTGGCACAACAGAGTATAACGGTGCAAATATTGTCGGCAATCAAATTTACATTCCTCAAACCTTTAGCGAAAACGAGGTTGTTTTAAGGGCAACTTCGGCAAACAATCCAGATGTTTATGTTCCAAACAACATTACAATACCTGTAATAGAACAAATCACAATTGAAAATATAAGGCTTGGCGCGTCTATTTATGCGACCACAGGTTTTGATTACACAACGACGGCAAACGGAGAACCTTTGGGTGAAGTTTCTGTTGAAATCACCCCAAATCTCTCACAGTATGAAGATTCTGGAGATCCTTCACCAGACGGCCCACATGAAGATATTGCTTACATAAAAGTTGAAACAGAATTGACTAACAGCCTTGAACTTATCCCAACTATCACCGATGTGTATGGAAATCCGTCAAATTTGTTGACTGTGCTTAGTGAGAACACTACAAATGGATACATTTTTTCTGTAAAAGCATCAAAGTCTTCTGTGAACCAGGACTTTTATGTTTCTTTCAAAATTGGCTATAAAAACTATGATTATAGCATTGATATTTCTTCTGCATATCAAGAAATCGGGCAAGAGTATGGCAGAATTTTAGTTGAAGCGGCAGATAAAATAGAAAAAGTTTCTGTTCTTAGAAATAATATAGACGCCAGCCTTAACACTCAAACGCTTTATTCTCATTATGCAAGCAATGTAAATTCTGGTTATGGTCAATTGTATAATGTAAAACTTACCCCAGACACTGTTTTATGGGGAGAAAATGGCGAGGCAACTGGAGAATACACAATTTCGTTGCCAGCACAAGAAGGTGATATCAATCCAATCAAGGCATACTATCGTTTAAATGGTGTTTACACAGAAATCGGCTTTACGCTTGAAAATGGCGTGTGGATTTCGGAAAAAATTGCAAGCACATCTTCTCTCACATTCGAGCATAACCTTTACCTTAAGGCAAATGAAGAATATTTTGCAGAGCAAAGCATCACATTTAAAAGCGGTATTTTACTTACTTTTGCTTCAATTGATAATCCTAGGGCATCAACCGCAACAGTTGAATTCAACATTGTTAAGACGGCAGATGAGATGTCAATTACAGGCGAGAACGATGAGGCTGTTTCTGAAATTTCAATCAACAGCACAACTGCCACAGAAATGCAATTTATATTTATCTTGCATGGACAAACAACTGTTGATGGCTTGTCTGTAAATTCAAACAGCCAATATGTTGAAGAATTTGGCTCGCCAGAATTTATTTCAACAAATGGTGGAGAAAATGTTCGTTTTAGCATTACTATCAAATTAAAGAATGAATATATTGGACTTACCAACAGAAGCACATCATTTACCATTAGGCATGAAAACGGAACAGAAAGTTTGCCAATAACTTTGAATATTTATTTCCCACTTACAAACGCAACTGTTTCTGCGAGCAACACATCGGCATCAATTGTGATGAATAATCAAAGCAGTTATATAATTTCAAATGACGGTATAAACTTAAACGGCTCTCTCTCTGCAGGCGTGTTAATGCTAAAAAATGGAACAACAACACCACTTATTCATAGTTATAACACAAGTTCAAACGGCAAAGAGGCAAATGCTACAGTGTCGGTAAACTTCTATGATTTTGATGAAAACAACGAATATGGAATAAGTTTGCAAGATTTTCTTGCTTTATACAATAGCACTAGTGAAGATATAGAAAGCAATTTGCAAACTATTATTGACAGGGCGGTGGAGACAAATAGCAATGTTGTAACTTTTGATAGTTATGCAAATAACAATCTTAGAACAACACATGAAGGTTACACATACATTGTGTTTACATATCAAGGCATTGGTGAAGGAGCAATAACTGCGTCATTCAAGAGAGTTGTGCTTGTTCACTCATATAATGCAGTTGAAAGTTTTAATGTCAATCCTGCAAGTGATAGAAACTTTACTCTTTATGCCAGCGATTCTGTTGGCGAAACGGGTGATACAATTCAAAAAACAATCACCGTTTCATATTCTTCAAACGCTATAACTTACAAAGCAAATTCAAACTTTAAATTTATAACAGAATTTGCTGGTGTAAGATATACTGGAACAATTGATGACAATTCAAGAGTGATTTGGTATGATGAAAACAACAATGTCAACACAGAACTTGACAAATATTTCCAAATCACAGCAGTACCACAGGATACACATATTTCATTTACAGTCTATGCAATCTCTACAAACGGACAAATAAACAGTCCTCATACAATCTATCTTCAATATATCCTTACAAGTGGAAATGCAGGGCTTAACAATGCAGGGCTTAATGACTCAACTTCTCCATACGAGGCAGTTGTTAGTTTTACAATTATAAATGCCGACAGGGTGGAAGAGGTTATTGTTGACGGTGTTGATGAAGACGGTATCTATTTTGAAATCGGCTCTTTGACTTCAACATCACAGTTTGTTATTGTACAGACTGGGCCAAGCAATGCAAAAAACACTGGTGTAAGTTATGTTGTTGCAAATAAAAATGGAGAACAAACCTCTCCTATTGTAAATGTTACAGCCCTTCCTAGTGTTAACACAAGACTTAAAATCGACCTTTTAAACACAATTCAACAGGGCACAAGTGGAGCACTTTATATTTTCCCAACAGATGCAGTTAATAACGGAATTATAAACTATCAATTTACCAACAGCCAAGGTGAAATTGAAAGGGGAACACTCAACCTTGCCGACCTTGGAAAAACCAGAAGCGACAAAAAGACAAACTTTGAATATTTGATTGAAAATGCTTTCTTTACAAATAACCAGGGCGAGCAGATTAGTTTTGCCAACATCTTTAAAAAGGTTAAAATCGAAGTTGCCGACGGAAGAAGTTTTGCTCATGCTTTTAGAGTTTATGACGAAACTGGCTTTGACCATGGAGATGGCTCAAGCACATATTTCTACTCTGTTATGAACGATATATCTGTGGGCGCTGGCAATGTTTTTGACAACTTTACAGGTGGCGTACAAGGATATAATAACAACAGCGATATCACAATAACTTTGACTGGCTCTAATTTTGCAAACACACTTACAAAAAACGGAAGTGAAGGTGGTCAAATTCGAGATATCTCCTTCAATGGAAATGTTACAGGAACGGGCTTTGTTGTTGGAACAAATAACGGCACAATCACAAATGTTACAGTTGATACCAATGGGCTTTATAGCAGTGTTTTAACAGGAAACGACTCATATGTTGGCGGAATTGCTGGCATTAACGGCAAAAGCGGAACAATTACAGATGTGTCTGTTTTAGGGCTACAAATCAACGCCGGAAATTACACGGTAGGCGGTGTGGCTGGTCAAAACAAGGGTATAATCACCATTGCAAGAGTAGAATTCTACAACCTGGCAAACACAGAAAACACAGAAGGAACCAAACTTAACACATTCAAAGGCTCTGTTGTTGGTGGCGTTATTGGCGAACAACAAGTTTCTGGAACAATCTCTCAAGTTTATGCTTACGACTATATCTTGACAAATAACACAAGCAACGCAAGGCTTAATGGCGCTAAAGTTGGCGCTATAGTTGGAAACTATACAGCAAGCGGGCA
Organism: uncultured Clostridia bacterium; assembly: GCA_944349915.1. Lineage (GTDB taxonomy): Bacteria > Bacillota > Clostridia > Christensenellales > UBA1242 > Caccovivens. The sequence goes on from CALVNU010000001.1 coordinate 25,553, forward strand.
ACTTACTTTTGTTGAAAGTTTTGCCGTTGTTGACAATTTAAGCACACTTGAAAACTTTGTAGGCTCAAAAGCAGACAGTGCAACATTGTCTTTTGCAAACAGTTATATTGGATATTATAATGATAGCAATACATATACATTTGTATATTCAATGTCGGATGGAGAAAACAGCGACTTTGCAAACAATAGCGAGCGCATTATCACTTCAAGCGATGCAAACTTTAATAAAAATATAAATGGTGGAAATGCATATTTAAGATATTTCTATCAAGATGAAAAGGTTTCAACTATAAATTCTACTTTCAACACGGTTTTAGAGAACAACTTGTATAAAGCAATTCAAACAGGCTCTTCTCTTGTATTCTTTAGAAACAATATCAATGTTGGAACAAATTCTCTTTCAACATCACAATCTCAAGACTATAAAGAGTTAAACACAATTTCAATTGCAGATTTGCTTGAAGGCTACAATAAAAACATAATTGTTTCTTCAAATTCAAGCAGTGTGATTGTTAGTGGTTCGGAACTGTTTATCCAATCAATTGGTCAAGGAAAGTTGACAATTTATTCAAAACAAGATGTTTCCGTCAATATTGATACAGATTTTGTTGTTGACAAAGCATTAAGCACAATTTCCTTAATTTCGGAAAACGCAACAGGAACAGTTGAACATTTTGCTCAAGACAGTGAAACCACAGTAAATATTCAAAAATCAAAATCAAGATTATTTGTCGCAGGATTTACTACGACAAGCGTTTATCTTGGACTTGACGCGCAAGAGTTTGAACTTGATATGCTTTCAAACTTTGCGTTCTCGGCAAAGAATGCAGATGCCGAATCTTCTATAACAGAAACAAAAGACAAATCATCATTTACACAAATTTCAAGCACAACATTTAGCGTTGTTTCAAATGGGGATAGTGCTACAACATACACAATCTATCCAGTTTTGAGTGATATGACATCACTTCAAGGGCTAGTTGATGTTACTATCACAATCAATCCTGTTGATGGTGCGATAGCAATCGGCTATGATGGTGATGAAATTTCAATGTCTCCATCAACAGTTGCCTATGTCAATGTTACAATGGAAACTACCGATGCAAATGATACAGTTGCACCACAAATGTCTTTGGTTGCAAATGGCGTTGAAACAAAACTAACTAAGAAAGCAGCCGACAATACATTTACATTCTATAAACCACAAGACACAACGCCGATATTTACAGTTACAAGAAGCACTCCTACAACAGACAGCAGTAGTGGTATGATTCAAACAAAAGAATTTTCTTTTAGATTTGAAGTTGCGGATGAGTATAAAGACAAACTTAACCAAGATGAGCAGTATAGCGTAAATTTTGTTTCTAGTTCTCAATTTACTTCTGGCTCATTAACAATCAACCTGGCAAGACAGGGTATTACAAAAGCAGATGTAACCAATTTCAAAGTTGACCAAACCTCTTTTAATAGTGGCATAACTTCATACACAACATTAAGCACTTCAACGGGCGTTATGGCTCCAGGAACATCTTCAATTCTCCATGCAAGTGTAAATCCTGCTTATGCTTATTATGATTATATGGAAGTTACTGTAACTGGTGCTCCAATTGCAAGCGCTGTTGTGTTTATTCCTGTTGAAAAAACAAACAGTAATTTACAATATAGAACTACAGAAGATATAACATTTGAAACTTTGTCAAATGGCTTTAGATTTACACCGGCTTCTTCGTATACGCGTGATGAATATGGCGGAATAAATCCAAAATATGACCTATATTTCCACGCAACCTTCAACCGCGCTATTCCAGAAGATTGCACCCTTACAGTTACTGCAACATATTATGTGTTCAACAAAGAGACAGGAGAGGCTCAAGTTGTTGACTATGTAAACACTTTTATCTTTGTATCATATCTTGCCGAGCCAACAATTACGGTTGATGGATACAACTCCACCTTGCTTGCTAAAGGCGGAAGCGCAGAACTTAAAATTGCAGTAAACCTTGACCAAGAAATAGAATCTATCAATATTACAAACGCAAGCCAAGGCATTGAATACAAATTTATAGAAGAAACAATTGACCAAGTTAATAATAAGAGAATTTATACATATAATTTGCAAGCATCGGTTCTTGCAGCAAGCACAACCGATGATAACAGAATTTATATCAAGGCAACTGTTATAAGAAGATTAAACAACAACATTGAAAGAAAAACAACAACCGCAACAGTAACTCTTGTTGACTTTAAGATTGATGCAGACGAAACCTATGTTGAAGGTGCAGTCAACGGAGTGCTTAATGTTTATGCAAACATCAATCAAACAGTTTCGCTTCATTATGTTTTTGACCCAGAAACAATAAACTATGACACATCAAATAGTTTGGCAGAAGACGCATACGATGATATTATGGCCAACAGAGGTACTTTTGAGAGAAATCATAGTTATCCGGCAACGGCCGGCGGGGCAATTACAGGAGGACAAACTGCAGACTATTTGATTAATGTTGAAGAAAGAGAAGTGGGAGGAAGAACAGAGTATCATGCTATTCCACTTGAAGATAGAATGTGGTATGTGGTTGGCAACAGCCTTATTCCAATCAAAGGTGCAGATGCAGAAAATTCTTTATTTGATATAAGTGTTGATGAGGAAAGTGGCGAAATAAACATCAAAGCCAAAACTTTGACACAAGCATCGCAAGAAATGTTGATAAGAACGTATGTTACAACAAACGGTGAAACAAGAACTATTGAAACATATTTTACACTTCAAGTTACACCATGGACAAGTCAAGACCTTCCATCTATGATAACTTCTGCACAAGAATTCCTGTCTCTTGCAGAAAGTGAAGGCGAAGGTATGTATGATTATATCTTGATGAACGATATTGTGCTTGAAGATTACACACCATTCAACACCGACTATATTTCAAGCCTTGACGGAAACGGCTTTACAATTCACATCAAATCTTTCAACACAACGGCAGAATCAAGCGTGCTTAACCTTGCACTGTTTAATACAGTAAATGAAAACACAACCTTAAAAAATCTTCGCGTCAACTTGTATAATGGTGGACAAGTTAATGTTGACCTAAATTCTGTAAGCACATTAAATATGGCAGGCCTTGCAATAACCAACAATGGTATCATCACAAACAGCGAAGTTGTGTCATTCTATACGGACAGGTATGCCATTGGGCCAAGCGGTTTAAATGAAAATGCCACAAATCAAATTTCGGGAGACCATGGTATAAATATCAATTATACAAGAGGCTCAACGGCAATTTCGATGAGCGAAAACTCTTCTTGGACAAGTCGCGTTGCAGGTTTTGTTTTGACCAACAATGGAAATATTACAAACTCCAGAGTTGGCGGAGATGAAATTGTTGAATTGTTGGAAGTTGACCCAACATATAACAATCAAATCACTGCCAGAATAACTGCGCTTGACAACTTTACAATCAAGGCTCAAGGTCAAGTTGCAGGTTTTGTACTTGAAAACCAAGGCAGTATTGCAGCATCTTTTGTTAAAAACCTTGCAATCAACAACGAAAGCAAAACTGCAAGAGAAGGCAAGGCGTATGCGGTAGGTTTTGTTGGCACAAACACTGGCAAAATTTTGACAAGTTATGTTGAAGGCGTAAAACAAACATCAACAGAAAACAAACGCGTTTATGCAAGAACAGGTTCTCAAATTACAACAGAGCAGGCTGTTATTGCGGGCTTTGTTTTGACCAATTCTGGAGAAGATTCATTGATTGAAAACAGTTATTCAAACATCATGATTTCAAATGGAGATGTCCAGAATGGTGTATATCTTGCGTCGGGCTTTGTTTACCGAAATGAAGGCAGGGTGGCAAATTGCTATTCAGCAAGTCAAATTGAAAACCAACGCTATTCTCAAATGAACTTCTCAGGTTTGAGCCCTGCTGGCGAACTTCTTGCAGATGGTGAATATGAAAATTGTTACTATTACAATATGGAATATGATTCAACGGATGCAAACACAGGTTCAAGCACAGAATCAGACTTTGACACCAATGTTTTAATGATTCCAGACCCTTCAAGGTCAGAATATTTCTATGGTTTCTCAATTGCAACTTATGGCGGAGAAGACGGCATATGGGCAATGGATACAAATGCTGTTTCTGGCGAGGGATTGCAACTTCTAGAGCCAAACGATATTGCAATTTCTTACAGGTTTGTAAACTATCTTGAATATAACGCAGATGGTTCTATAAACACAGATGGCGAATACCAACTTCCATACGGAATAATTTATGTTACAGACGGAACAACAGAATATCAAATCAATCCATATTATGGTTCAGATTCAAACCCAATAATTATAAGAACAGCGCAAGAGTTTATTGAAATCACTGGTGCTAGCGAGTCTACACCGATACAAGAACAATACAAAGAAACAATTCACGGCACATACAGACTTGTTGGAGATATTGATATGAGTGCATTTAGTTCTCAAATCATGTCGCTTCCTTCAACTCAAAGTGCATTTAGTGGAAAATTATATGGAAATGGCTTCACAATCAGTGGGCTAAGTCTTTCATACAACGGCAATAATTTGGCATATGGATTGTTCAAGTCAATCGAGCCATACACAGTGTCAGGAACAAATACAACATATTATCCAAGAGTTGTGGGACTTCATATCGAAACAAGTTCAAACATGCTTGCGGCAGACACCACATTTGTGGGAACTCTTGCTGGATATATTAAAGATGCAATGATTGTCAATGTCTCTGTTACATATTCAAACGGTGCAATGGTGCAGGGCAGAAACTTTGTTGGCGGAATTGCAGGACTTATTTCAGGTGATTCTATAGTTAAAAACATCACAATCACAAATCCAAACATAACTGCAGTAAGAAATGCTTCAACAGGCACAACAACCTTTGAAGTTAGCGATATCAACACATTCAGAAACTCTGTTTTGTCAGGATTAAACTATACATACACATTTACAGGTTCAGATTCAATTGCAACTCAAACTTTGCCATATTCTTATGCCGGCGGTGTGGCTGGTTATGTTGATATATATTCATCACCACAATCATACTTTACATACACAACAACACCGGAATACAATGTAACCGTTGTAAGAGTGCTTGGAACGGTCAATATTACAGGTCAAGTTGCGGGTGGATTGTTTGGGCTTACCGCTCATCAAACTTTTGTTGAAGACGCAGGCATAACAATAAAAGGTCAAATGTCGCAAAACACATCGCATATCTTAAGCGTAAAAGATTATGCGGGCGGTGTGATTGGTCAATCATTTGGCTACCTTTCAAAACTGTTTGCAACACATGAAGATGATGTTCAACAAGCAATAGAGGACAACATTGCCTCCTTCTACACAGGCAACACTTCTGTTGAGCGTGGAATTCTCAATTTATTCATGGCGGAAAATCAATCAAGCACAAGTTACACACAAAAAGCCATTGGCGGACTTGTTGGCTTTGTTGGGTCTGGTATATTGCAAACATCCTATGCAAAAATCAATGTTATTTCAACATCAGCCCAAAGCGCTGGCGGACTTGTTGGCGAAATCAATTTGACAGGTGCAAGAAGTTATCACTACGAAACACTTGTTGGAGACGGATACAGCAAGTTCTTGTTCCATGAAACCTATGCAACAGGTGATGTAAGGGCTTACACCTTGCAAAATGGAACTCTTAGCGAAGGCCTTAGCGGTGGTATTGTTGGAAAAATCGGCGACTCATCGGACAGAATAACTTTCCTTGCAACAAACGCAATCAATTTCTTCACAAATATTGATTACAGAACAAATCAACCTTATGACACCTTTGCAACAAAATTAGACGACATTGATGCAACAGCCATCGGTGCAAATGGCACTGTATATCGTGCAAATTATGTATATCAATTTGTTGGTGGCGCTACAAAAAATGTTGTTATGTCAACTGCAGTCACTTTTGCACAGGCAAAAAATATTTCTGGTGCAGAAGGTGCAAAATCTATTGGTTATGTTCAAAGTTATGTATTTGACGGCGACACCACGCCAGTTGTTATCAATCTATATAATGGTTACTCATTCAGTTTCTACGGAGACGATATACTGCAACCTGTAGAGTCAATCAGCACTTACACAAACGGTTCGGCGGGATATCAGGCAACACAAAAAGTGTTCTTAAACAGCATGGTTTGGGATACAAACAATTGGATTCACAATTCCGACCAAATCTTCCCAGAAATCAAATATTCAATTGGACAACCTACAACGATTTACCTTGACTGCTACAACATAGCAGAAGTTTTGCAAATGATGACCGAAAACAATAATTTAAATGTTATCGTGCGTGGTTTAACAAGTGCAGACTCAACAGAATATAGCGATGTTGATATTTCAACATATCAGGCAACTTACCTATTAAGCGGATTTAGCGGAACAATCTCCAGCAGTGAAAATTATATAGATACAGTAAAAGGCAGACAAGTAAGGCTTATCATAAGCAATTCATTGTTTGAGTCAACTGCGGGTGGCTTTACAATGGACAGTGTCCATATTCAAGTTGGTGAGGGCGCAGCGGATAGTGATGATGCTAATCTTCAAATTGAAGGTGGAATTATAAGCAAAGCAGAAATGGAACTTGCCACTCTCAACAACATCTCTTTGTATATCAAAAAAGCAATAGATGTTCAAATAACAGCAGAGGGTGATGCCGGATTGATTGCTCCTGTTTTGGATGGAACTTCAATTGAAAGTTTTAGGTTTTTCATTGACACAGGTTTGGCAACAGACACAACGATTATGGCGGTAAAAGCGTCAGAAAGCGCTTCAACGCCTACTAATCTAAATGTAGGCTTGATTGCTGGAAGGGCAGAACAAAACACCACAACTTCACCAATGAATATTTACAATGTTCAAATTTTATATGATGAAACTTCTGGTGCTTCTGGTACTCTTCGTCCTCTTAACGCAATTTCAGTCGATGTACAAGCGTCACAATCAGCAAACATTGGATTGTTCTTTGGTTCAATTTCAAAGGCGAATAGAACAGATGTAATCAGAATTGCCGACTGCAACATGAGCCTAATTATGCCAAATTATAAAATCAAAATAAACGGCAAAGGTCTCGCTATGCAGGAATTTGGCTCTCAAGCAAAAATAGGTGGATTTGTTGGACATGTTGCGGGACTAGACAGCCTTACACTTCTTAGTGCGGGAGATGAACAAACGACAGAACTAGAAATCACAGTGCCGGATAAGTCAAGTGTTGGTCAAGGCCAATCATTGTATGTTGGCGGAATGTTTGGTACTGTTGGCGGTGCAAATTCCAACGGTGTTGCCGTTTCAACTGCGCAGATAGGAACTAGCGACCCGCCTACTATAACACTTGATGTTAAAATCACGCCAGAATCTTCAAGCGGTTCAACATATGGTAGCATTTATTTCGGTGGTGTTGCCGGTCGAACCACACGAGCACTGCCAGTCAATAATATGACAATCAATTTAACTGCAAAAGTTGTTGGATCACAAAACAGTTATATCGGAGGCGCTGTTGGTATGTATAATTCTGCAGACGCAACCGTTATTCAAGGTCTTACAACAACCACAACCATACAAGGCTCAACAACGGAGACTATCGACATCGGTAGTGCATATCTTGGCGGAATGTTTGGTAGTATTGGTGCACCTGGTATGGGGGATGGAAGTGGAAGTACAGTTATAATACAAGGCACAGATGACCCTACACTACAAACGACATCGAACCCTAATACTTCAAAATTAAAAATAGAGGACATAAGTGCAACAAGCCCTCAAATAGGAGGAATTGTTGGCTATACTGCTGAAGGGACCGAAATAGAAAATTATCAAATCATGCTTGATATAAGCAATATAACAAGCAACAATGCTAGCAAAACAGGATACAATGGTTCAACAAACATCGGAGGAGTTGTTGGTAGTGCAACCAACAGTGTTAAAATGAATAACATAAAAGTCACAACTGGTACTGACTATAGTGGTATTAATATTTCCGATAAAGCAGAAATTAACTTTGCTGTAGGCTCTATGTTGGGATATAGCACAAGCAAAATTTTATCAGACGGAAAACTTTATTCGAATATGCCAATTAATTACACGCAGACAGAGTCCAGCACAGACACAGGATTGTTATATTTTGGCGGGTTGTTTGGATATCAACATAACAATCTCTCATCCGGGGACAATGCAACCAGTATTGGAGATGGTTCAAGTGCTTATACTGGCAATATAACAGCATCCTTAATTGATAAGGGCTCTACAATTTACCTTGGTGGTATTTTTGGAAATGTAAAAGTGGGGCAGCTTAATACTAACATTACAACCGCAATTTTTGGTGGAAAAATCATTGTTAAACATAACCACAACACCATTTCCAACAAAGTCTATATCGGTGGCACCATAGCCAATGTTGACGTGCCGAATGGGGCTTTAGGAACCGTAACAATTTCAAGAGCCATCAATTATGGTGATGTGTTTATTGATTATGGAGAAAACACTACTGCCAGAATGTCAACCTACACCTTTGGCGGAATAATTGGGCATATTAACTCTAATGACAAATTTGGAACGCTAAAAGATTCGTACAGCATGGTTACAAATCACAATTCTCGCCTTGCTGGGTCGGGTGCAAATTCGGTTACTTCTGACATGACCGGCGCTTTGGTTGGCAGTGGAACTTTAAGCGACGACTCTTTGGATAACTACTATAACTCGGCAGTCTGCCTTGCCTATGACGACCAAGGCACCGATATTGGGTATACGGCGGCCGGAAATGGTTACAACGCAACGGATAGCACTTCAAATATCATAGACAAAGTTTATAATCAAACCTTATCCCAATTTCCAGTATTTTCATACTTTGCGTTTCCTGGTGGTACAATCCCAAGTAAACTTAAGCCTACAACATTGTCAACCGACAACAATACAATAACAACAGGCTCAGGTT
>CALVNU010000002.1 GCA_944349915.1 uncultured Clostridia bacterium
AAGCGGTAGTACAAAGAGTTGGGAATGCAGGGTTGAGGGTTGAAGGTAAGGTGATTTCTAAAATCGGCAAAGGTCTTGTTGTATATTTTGGCGTTGAAAAGGGCGATAGCGAAGCAGAAACAAAGAAAATTGTGCAAAAAATCGTTGCAATGCGCATTTTTGAAGACCAAAATGGTAAGATGAATTTATCAATCAAAGATGTGGAAGGACAAGTTTTGCTTGTAAGTCAATTTACCTTGCTGGCAGATTGTTCAAAAGGCAATCGTCCGAATTTTTTACAAGCGGAAATGCCAGATAAGGCAAACCAACTATATTTGAAGGCAAAAACTTTTTTTGAAGAAGAAAATGTTGATGTTCAAACGGGAGTGTTTGGTGCTGATATGAAGATAAGCCAACTTAATGATGGCCCAGTTACAATTGTTTTGGACAGCAAAATATTTAAGATTTAAACAAAATGCAAGCAAATTTTCTAAAATTTGTTTAAAAATAGAATATGCAAGGAAAAATCAACAGAATACTTTTTTATAAAAAATTTAGTTTTTAGCAACAATTTTTCAACAAACGAAGTTTGTGTTTAAACCTAAAGTTTTGAAGTATGGTTGTAGTTTGAAAAACTTTTCAACTTTTAAAAATGTGTAAAAATTATAAATGTTTTCTTTTAAAGATATGCAAAAATTATAGAATTTTTTCTTTAAAACCTTTTGCTGTTTTTGCTAGGCAAACATTATAGTGATTTTATCTTTTTTATTTACATTTTTTATTGTTGAAATTTCTATTTACAATATTATTTGCAAACAATTTTTTTTGACAGTCTTTACTTTCTTGCCAAAAAATTTTTTTTGTGCTATCATGAGAGTATCAAAAATTTAAGGGGTGATTTATGATTTTGCTTGGTGATTATCACACACATACAAAATATTCAAGAAAAAACCACGGCAAAGGCACGGTGCTTGAAAATGCTTCGGTGGCACAAGACAAAGGCTTAAAGCAGATTGCTATCACCGACCATGGCTTTAATCATTGGATGTTTGGAATTAGAAGAAAGGACATTCCTGCGTTAAAGGAAGACATTTTAAATGCAAAAGAAATCACTGGTGTGGATATTCTGCTTGGTGTGGAAGCAAATTTGATTTCTGCAAGCGGTAATGTTGATGTTGTTGAAAGCGATTTTGAATTTTTAGACATATTGCTTATGGGATTTCATAGACTTGTCAAGATGGATACAGCAAAAGACCTGTTTTATATCAACTGGGCAAATCTTTTGTCGCCTTTTTCTCCATCAAAAGAGCGAGTTGCAAGAAATACAACAGCATTTTTAAAGGCGCTTGATAAATATCCGATTGATATTATAACCCATTTAAATTACGGATATCCTACAGACACTCTTGCCGTTGCAAGAATGGCAAAAGAAAAGGGAACACTTGTTGAACTTAATGGCAAAAGAATAAATTTCACAGATAAAGAAATTGAAATTATGGCAAGCGAAGGGGTTAAATTTATTGTTGATTCTGACGCGCACAGCCCAGAATGCGTTGGCGAAGTCAATCGTGCCATGAACCTTATCTTTAGGCTAGGAATTCCACTATCACAAGTGGTAAACATTGACAAACTGCCTAAATTTGAAAATAAAAGAGGAATAAATTGAGTTTTGCAAAAGAGGTGAAAAAAGAAATAATGCAGGAAGAAATTGCGGACAGTGGCGAGGCTTTTGCCTTTCTGTCTAGTCTTTTTCATGCATGCGGAACCCTTAATCGCAACAGTCAAGGCATAACGGCAGAACTTATTACAGATGACAGAGAACTTTTTTCTTATGTCAACAAAATGGTCAAGCGCCTTTATGGAGAAAATTTGTCGCTGGGGCTTAGCAATGACCATATTATTAACAAAACCATCTATTTTAGAATATCTTTTCCTTCCTCAATTTCTTTAAACATTTTGACCGATGCTGGTATAATTGAAAGGACGGGGGATGGCTTGTCAATAAAAGAAACTCCAGACAGCAACCTGCTTTGCGATGAAAAAACAAAAATTGCATATTTAAAAGGTGCGTTTATCGGCTGTGGCACTTCTAGTATAAAACTTAGCGAACTTGGCTCAAAATTGCCAACAACTGGGTATCATGTCGAATTTCCTTCTCGCCATAAACAGTTTTTAGAGAGCATACAATCTCTGCTGGCAGAATTTAATATTACATCAAAAATTTCTACAAGAAAAAATATTTTTGTGCTGTATATTAAAGACAGCGAATCTATCAAAGACCTTTTGGCTCTTTTAGGTGCAGTGGAAAGTGTGTTCTCGCTGTCCGACGAAATGGCAAGACGAGACCTTAGAAATACTGTAAACAGACAGGTCAACTGCATAAACGCCAACATATCAAAAACAGTTGAGGCAAGCATTAAACAGGTGGAGGCAATCAACCTTATCAACAAAAAAATTGGGCTTGAAAGTCTGCCAGAAGATTTGCAAGAAGTTGCAGTTTTAAGGCTTGCAAACCAACAAGAAAGTTTGGAAGAACTGCTCAAACTTTCAACCTTAAAACTTACAAAAAGTGGCTTAAATCATCGTTTTAGAAGAATTTTAAAAATAGCACAAATTTTACGAGGAGATTAAAATGAAAGAATTTGTTCATTTGCATTTACATACAGAATTTTCATTGTTAGACGGTCTTGCGCGGATAAATAAACTTGTTGACATTATAAAAGAAAGAGGATATCGCGCTGTTGCTATCACCGACCATGGAAATATGTATGGAGCAATCAAATTCTTTGAGGCTTGCGTTACAAAGGGGATAAAACCAATTATTGGACAAGAATTCTATGTTACTCACGATATGCACTCAAGGTCAAACAAATCGGATACTGGGCACCTTATTTTGCTTGCAAAAAACAATGAGGGCTATCAAAATCTTTTAAAATTATCTTCATTCGCCTTTGTTGACGGAATGTATTACAAGCCAAGAATTGACTATAAACTGCTAAAACAATATTCAAGTGGACTTATTTGCCTGTCTGCTTGCATTATTGGGCATATTCCTCAATACATTTTAAAAAGGCAGTATGACGAGGCCGATAAACTGGCACTTTGGTTTAAAGAAGTGTTTGGAGATGATTTCTATCTTGAAATTCAAAATCATGGACTGGAAGAGGAAAGAATTGTTGTTGAAAAGTTGACGGAAATGAGCAAGCGTCTTGATATCAAACTTGTGGCTACAAACGATGTGCATTATCTTAATAAAGAAGATGCAGAACTACAAGATGTTTTGATGTGTGTGCAAATGGGAAAAACAATCGATGACCCAGACCGTATGAAGTTTTCAACAGATGAGTTTTATCTTAAAACCTATGAAGAAATGCAAGAGGCTCTTCCGGGTTATGAGGAGGCTCTTGATAGAACCATTGAAATTGCCGATAAATGCAATGTTACAATAAGAACAAAGTCTTTAAGAGAGGCAAAAGATAAAGGCAACCCTTTTGTTCCAGAAGAAGACACGCTTGGTGCAGGCGACAACTTTATTCCGCAATATAAACCAGACAATGGCATGAGCCCTGTTCAATTTTTGCGTCATCTTGCCGAAGAAGGGTTAAAACGAAACTATAAGCAGGAAACAAAAGAACTTCGAGATAGACTGGAAATGGAACTTTCTCTTATTGAAAAACTTGGCTTTGTTGAATACTTTCTTATTGTGTGGGATTATATAAACTTTGCAAGGCAAAACGACATTCCTGTTGGGCCAGGACGAGGCTCTGGCGCGGGGAGTTTGGTTGCCTATTGTAGTGGCATAACTCAAGTTGACCCAATGAAATATGAACTCTTCTTTGACCGTTTCATCAATCCAGAGCGTGTGTCTATGCCCGACTTTGATGTTGACTTTTGCATGGATAGAAGGGGAGAAGTTATTGAATATGCAAAACGAAGATATGGCTATGACCATGTTTCCAACATTGTTACCTTTGGAAATATGCAAGCAAAAAATGCCATAAGAGATGTTGCTCGCGTTTTGAGATATCCACTTTCTGAAACCGATAAAATAACCAAAGAAATTCCAAATAAACCAGTCAAAAAGCCACCAGTTTTGAAATATTATTTTGGCACGACTGGCAAAGAAGAAGACAAACAATATATTGTTCCAGACCTTAAAAAACTTTATGATGAAGACGAAACTGTCAAACGCATTGTTGATATGGCAATTAAACTTGAGGGAGTGCCTAGAAATACTTCCATGCACGCAGCAGGCGTATTGATTGCACCAGACCCTGTTTACGACCATGTTCCAATGGCAAAAAACGGAGACGATGTTGTTACGCAATTTGATATGCTGGAACTTGAACATTTAGGCCTTTTAAAAATGGACTTTTTGGGCTTAAGAACATTGACAGATATTCATAAAGCCATTAAATATGTCAAAGAAAATCATGGCGTTACCATTGATTTTACCAAAATGGAATACAACGACCCTAAAGTTTTTGAACTTATTAGTTCTGGAAATACAGACTCTGTTTTTCAACTTGATGGCTCTGGCATGAAAAAGTTTATGAAAGAACTTCAACCAACTTGTCTAGAAGATGTTATTGCTGGAATTTCTCTTTATCGCCCAGGGCCTATGGATTTTATTCCAAGGTTTATCCAGGGCAAGAAAAACCCAGAAACTATTGTATATGATGACCCTTGCCTTGAAGGAGTGCTCAAAAACACCTATGGCTGTATTGTATATCAAGAGCAAGTTATGAAAATTTTTCAAGTTATGGCTGGCTATAGCCTTGGCGGAGCAGATAATGTGCGCCGTATCATGGGTAAAAAGCAGGTTGAAAAAATTCAATTTGAAAAAGAAAAATTTTTGAATGGCTATGTTGACCCATCTGGGCAAAAAGCACCTATTCCAGGAGCGCTTGCCCTTGGACATGACAAAGAAACTTCAATAAAAATCTTTGACCAAATGGCAAAATTTGCGGGCTATGCTTTCAACAAATCGCATGCTGCGGCTTATGCTTATGTTGCCTATCAAACTGCATATTTAAAGGTCTATTATGAAGTGGAATTTTTGACGGCGGTTTTAAACAACAGAATTGCCGTTGCCGAACTTGTAAAAAAATTCACAAACTATACTCGTAAAGAAGGCTTTGAAATTTTATCTCCAGATATAAACAAATCAACAACATATTTTAAAACCGAAAATGGGAATATAAGATTTGGGTTGGGAGCGCTTAAGAATGTTGGCATTGCCGTTACAGATTATATAGTTAGCGAAAGAGAAAAAAATGGAGAATATAAGAGTTTTGAAGACTTTATTTATCGTTGTGCTGGACATGAGTCAGGCATCAATAAGCGGGTGGTTGAAGCCTTGATTTTAAGTGGGGCTTTTTCATCATTCGGTAAATTTCGTTCTCAACTTATGGATGTCTATCCGCTCGTAATGGAAAGAGCGGTGGCCGACAAAAAGAAAAAGGCAACAGGACAGTTTTCTATATTTGACACATTTACAGAAGAAAGTGCTGTTGTAAATACTGTTGAATATCCAAATATAAAAGAATATAATAAAGAAACATTACTTAAAAACGAAAAAAATTTTGCAGGAATATATTTATCTGGGCATCCGCTTGATGATTATCTTGACAAATATGATTCTTTCAATTTCACTTCAGATATGTTTGAGGGGCTTACAAATGAAGAAGGCCATGAAAATGGTGAAGAAGATTTTTCAAGCGAAGAAATGACTTTTGATAACGACCGCGTGCAAGATAATCAACAGGTTGTCTGTGGCGGGCAAATCGCAGAAATAAGCAAAAAACTTACCAAAACAGGTAATATGTGCTTTTTGAAAATTGAAGATATTTATGGCACTTTTGAAGCGATTGTCTTTCCAAAATTTTATAACAAATATAAGGATATTTTGGTGGAAGACGGATTGATAACAATCAAAGGGCGCACATCAATTAGAGCAGGAAGCAATCCTGTTATCATTGTTGAAGGGGTTACCCCTTGGCAGAAAAAGGAAGAAAAATTTTCCAACAACAAAAAAATCTATTTGCGATTTGACACAAAAAATATAGATATTTATAATAAAGTTAAATCAATAGTGTCAACTTATCCAGGAGAAAGCCATGTGGTTATAAAGTGCACTTCAAAAAACACAGCCTTTGCCTTTAGTTCCAAAGTTGACCTTAACAACTATATTATAAACGAACTTATTGGCTTGCTTGGTGAGGGTAATGTTGTTATAAAGTGAGGAAAAATGAAAGTCTTGATAATTGCAAGTGGCGGTGATGCGCCAGGCATGAACAAAGTGATTTACAACCTTTATAGAAGATTAAAAGGCAATCTTTTTGCGTGTAAAAAAGGATTTGCCGGACTTATTGATGGAACAATCTTGCCAGCACAAAATTTTAATCCTTCAAAATATAAAAACGAGGCTGGTGTTTGTATAAAATCTGCCAGATGTCCGCGCTTTATTCATGACGAAGGTTTTAAAAAAGGTTTAAAAAATGCAAAAAAGTTTGATGCGGTTGTTATTTTAGGCGGAAATGGCTCGGCAAAAGGGGCGCAAAGACTGGCAGAAAATGGAGTAAAAACCATCTTTGTGCCCGCCACAATAGACAATGATATTGCGGGGGGTGAATATAGTTTGGGATTTCATACAGCGGTCAAAGCCTGCTGTGATGCAGTGTATAATGTAATGCCAAGCATGAATGCTTTTGATAGGACTTGTGTGTTTCAAGTTATGGGCAGACGCTGTAACAAAATTGCGTTAAATGTTGCGAAAATGGTCAACGCCGATGCACTTATTGCAAATGAAGATGAAATTGATTTTCAACATCTTGCAAAAGTAATCAATAAAAATTATAAACAAGAAAATTCTTCGATTATAATCTTAAGAGAAAACATTTTGCCTATAGATAAGTTTATTTCAACCTTAAAAACTTTCACCAAAGGGGTGGAAATCAAACCATTTATTGTTGGGCATCTCCAAAGGGGAACGCGTCCATCTAAAGTGGATATAAACAAAGCAAATCAAATTTGCAAAAATATTTTTAAAGCATTAAAAAGCGAACAAAAGTTTTCTTTTATTTATTTTAAAGAGGGGCAATGTAAAATCAAATAAACATTTACCTTATAAATCAAGGCATAAAATTTGAAAAACAGCCAAAACAAACCTATATCTTAAATTTTAAATATGGCAAAAAAACTCTCATGCCAACTTTTATATCAAATTTGGAAGAAGTTGAGAAAAAATTTGCAATTTTAAAGATATTTTTCTTTAAATTTTGCCAAATTCCTTGACAAAATTGCGCTGGTGTGTTAAACTTGCATAGTCGAATGTGTGCAGGTGTAGTTCAGTGGTAGAACCCCAGCCTTCCAAGCTGGTCGCGAGGGTCCGATTCCCTTCACCTGCTCCACTAGGCTTCCATAGCTCAGCTGGATAGAGCAATGCCCTTCTAAGGCAGAGGTCGAAGGTTCGAATCCTTCTGGGAGCACCACAAAGTCTTATGGTGGTCGTAGTTCAGTTGGCAGAACGCCAGATTGTGGCTCTGGAGGTCAAGGGTTCGACCCCCTTCGATCACCCCAGATTTTAATAACCATTGGGGTGTCGCCAAGTGGTAAGGCATTGGATTCTGATTCCAACATTGCGTAGGTTCGAATCCTACCACCCCAGCCAAAACAACTTTGGCTATGGAAGACGCTGTAGGGGTGTCGCCAAGTGGTAAGGCACAAGATTTTGATTCTTGCATTCGTAGGTTCAAATCCTGCCACCCCTGCCAATAATAATCTTACAACGGACATGGTCTACTAGCTCAGTCGGTAGAGCACTTGACTTTTAATCAAGGGGTCCCGGGTTCGAGCCCCGGGTAGGCCACCAAAAAAAAGACCGTTTTGGTCTTTTTTTATTGCCCGGGGCTTGCAAAGATTTTTAATCTTTGCGCAAACTCTGTTTGCCGAACCCGTGGACAAGTCCCGGTCGGAGCAGGTAAGAGTACTTTGTTTATGTGTTTGAAAATTTGATAAAATACTATAACAAATCAGCTGTTTCAAGATAAATATAAGGTGGTGCATAACGATACAATTGTTACTACCAGAAAAATAAATATTACGCTTATCAAAGCAACAATAGCAATTGTGCGATAGATTTTGTTCTTATATAAACATACTGAAAGAAATGCAAGAATACAACCCGATGGTATAAAAAAGAATATTGATAATAATCTTGAAATTTGCATTAAAATCACAGATTGAGTCAAAAAAGCATAAAGTATAAGAAAAATTTCTCCTGCAAAAATGAAGAGACAAGCAATTATGCTCAACACACCATTTTCGGTTTTCTCATCAGCTTTTTCTTCAGTAGCTGGTTTGTAAAAATCGTTTTGAGCTCCACAATTTGCACAAACTTGTTCATTTTCCTTTAATTCTGCTCCACATTTTTCACAAAACATCTTTTATCCTCCTAAATCTGAATCTGTCAGTGTCAACATCAAAATCCCAGCAATGGTATTGCAACATATCAGGCAAGCCACAGCTATACCCGTAAGCTCGTTTGCTTTCTTAGCTTTTTTTATCGCCTCTAAAACAAAGGCGCCAACAATTGTTGGAATAAATAAGGCAAAAATTCCAAGAACCATGCTTAAAATGGTCAAAATATTTATTGCTGTTATCTTACCGCTTGATGAGCTTCTAGCAGGAGCTTCAGAATTTGTCTTGTTGTATCCACAGTTGGGGCAAAACTTGGCTTCTTCAGGAAGCTCTTTCCCACAATTTCTGCAAAACATGAATAATCCTCCTTTATCTTTATTATATACGAAAATTTTTCGTAAGTCAACAAAATAACGAAATTTCTTCGTATAATAATATTGTGGAAATTGGGCAGACAATAAGAGAACTTCGCAAAGAAAGGGGACTATCGCAGGAAGAGCTTGCGAAACTTTTGTTTTTAAGCCAAGACACGATATCTCTCTGGGAGAGGGGAAAGAGTTTGCCTGATGTTGTGGCAGTCATAAAACTGACAAAGATTTTTAATGTAACCAGCGACTACATTTTAGGCATTGAAAAATAAAACAAACCACTTTTTTGGGTTCAGACTATTAAGAGTAGCAGTTTTTTTATAAATTTAGTATTAGCATTCATGTTTACTCTTTCTAAAAATGAGCAAGATGAAATTATAGAAAAATTAACGAATTATAAGTTGTTTATACAGTTGTTGCCAGAACTAACAAAAATGCATCAGGTCAGTATGGTACGTCAGAGCCAAATTTCTAAAAGAAATATTTGTTTTTTTTGAAATGAATTAAAAATTTTAAAGCAAAGTTATGAAAAGTTTTTAGTTGAAAAACAAAAGGAACAGGATAAATATTTAGAGCTTTAATTAAAAATACAAATTGAATATAAATTAAATTTATTTTTAAATACAAAAGACAAAACTCCACAAAAGAGAAAATTGATTTTGAAAATATATTAACTTTTTAAGATGATTAGGATATAAAAAATAGTTTAATAAAAAGTTATAGCAAGCGAAACTCTAAAAAGAGCAACAAAAGCTCTTGGATTGAATTAAGTTAAATCATAATGATTTCATAATACCAAATCAATTTTTATAAAAAAATAAAAAACGAACTTTGAGTCGAGATGTTCTCTTTCAAGGTTCGTTTTATTCTTGTTTGGTGCGGATAACAGGAGTTGAACCTGCACCCTTTCGGACTGGAACCTAAATCCAGCGCGTCTGCCATTCCGCCATATCCGCATAATTAAAATTAAATTTTGTTTAGAGATTAAGGCAGTGCAATGGAAATTTTATTGTCATAAAATTTTAAAATTCTTGGGAATTTCTTTGTGCTTTCGCACAACATTGCAGCTTGGACTAACATCGGTTTCGCTCAAATGTCGCTTGTGCGTCGCTTGGTTCAACCTCCGTTAGTATAGCACAAAGTATAAAATAAATCAAGTTTTCATGCAAAATTTAACTCAAAAGATGATTTTCGTTTATAATTTTATCAAATTTAAAAAAATTTGTTAAAACATGATTATAGCTGGCGGAGTTGTGCGCAATCTCCGCCTCACCGAGGCAAATGTGACAGGAACCGTATCCAATACACCAGAAGCGTTTGGGCTGTTGGCTAATACAATGACAGGTAGCTCTGTTGTTTCAAATATAACTCTAGAAGGAGAGATAGGTGTTACATCAAGCACCGCTGGTCTAGATTTGGGTGGCCTTATAGGAAGAGTTAATGGTGGCAATATCAACACCGTAACAAGTTTATTGAAGATAACTTATACTAATAATAACAGCGCCGCTTCGTTTGGTGGTATAGTCGGACATATTGAAGGTGATACTATTAATAGTGTAGATTCTTCAGAGGTAACGATTGCATATTGTTCAAATTATGGGCCGATAACTGGACAACAAAAAGCTAGAGCGGCTGGAGGAATAGTTGGCTCGACCGATCCAAACAGAGAAAACGCAGCAGTAAAAATAGATTATTGCTATAACGGTGGCTCAGTGCTTGCAGGGTATACAGGAACTAATGACGATGGTGCAACTTATTATGCAGGCGGAATAATAGGGCTTATAAATTGTGGTGGATCTCCAACTTCTAATACAACAGTTTCAAATTGTTATAATGCAGGAGTGATCAAGGCAGGCAACAAATCACATACGACAATGGCATATGCGGCAGGAATCGCGGCAGATTCTGATGCAGAAGCAACAACTACTACAGGGAATGGAGCATATATTACAAATTGTTATAATGAGGGGTCGATCGAGGCCCTCGGCCTAGACCCTACAACATCAATAGAAAGAGTGAATATGGGCACAGCAGATACGCCTATGTATAAAGTTCAAGTTAAACAGACAAGTGCACAAAATGTTTCAGCATACCTTATTGCGAATATTGATGTAACAAATTGTAGTTCTGCAGGGATAAAATCAACAGGCTCTGGTGAAAACATAACAGAGACTGTAGATACCAATTATCTCAAGCGTAACGGCGCGGCTTTAGCACAAGGCGCAGAGTATTATAGCGTTGACTTTAAGAGCAAGATTGATGATTATACAAACTTTTTTCTTAAAGATGAACATACTTTCTATTATTACACAAATACAAGCACTTCAGGAATAGGGTTTGATAGGACAAGTGAGGATTGGAAAGGCCTTATAATTTATGATACAGACTCGACGCATCTACATGAAAATTATTTCAATTTTACTTTTCAATTAAACAAAAAGTATCATGATGAAGAAGTTGAAGCAACGGCTGGTGAAGGGCAAGAAACAGAAAAGCAGGAAGCAAGTTTTATAACTTTGCAATATGGAACGAACAATATTCCAGTTGCATTTGCAGAATATCAAGAAATTAAGGTAGACATGTCTTATATGTCTTGTAACGAAGGCAATAGCGGACACGCAGGAGGGCTTAATCGATTTATGGCATGGTCACTAATAATTTATGATTTGTTCTCATATCCAAATGATGGTGGCTCATATAACACTCAAGTTAACAAGACTATCTATCAAAGTGGAGCATTAATTGCCTCTACAAATACAGTATCCCCAGATCGACCAGCACTTCCTACCAAATCCGATTTTGTTTCTGGGGGAACAAGTTATAGTAATGATAATAATGTTGTGACAATTGGCGGAACTGATTACATAATGCTAGATGGCTATAACCAAACGGTTTTTGTGAAAAATACTAATATGGGCACATTTACAGTATCATTGACAGGCTCTGGATTTGACACCGCAAAAAGCAATTATAGAATCTCTGACATATCGTTATTAAATGAGAGTGATGAATCTATATTATCAAGTTATTATATATCAAATGTTGAGAAAACAAACAGTGGGGTTGATGTTACAATTCAAGTTTATGCAACAGAAACACTTAATGGGGCAGCTGCCTCTGCAACTGTGGAATATAGCAAAACACAACAACTTTCAATAAACGCAGACAGTGCTTTTGTCTATACCGATGAAAATTCTTTTGCCATTGATTTAAATAAAGTAAGCATCACCGACAACAATGGCACCCCATATACAAGGCAACTTCTTGAGCAAGCAATAATTAAAGGAGGCTCTTTAACGGTTGGGACAGGCGAAAATGCACAGACCTATGATAATGTGGTTGTATTGAAAGACAAAGACCTAGATAATAATAATGATTATTACTTTGTTTATAACTCGACTAGCGGAATGTTGACTTATTATTTCAATGCAACTTATGATACTGGTTCTAAAGTTAATAAGGTTGCTACAGGAACTAAACCAATCACTTTTGTTGAAGCATTTCCAACAAGTTTTACTGTTACAAGGGCAACTTCTGAAAGCGTTGACACAACCTTTGGTGCAACAACAACATCACATACAGCAGACGCAACAACAACCACCGAGCATACTATAAATTCAGGAACAGATACAGATATTGATGTGAAGAGTGGCAAGTTGCAAGTAGGAGAGGCTAACAGCGAGAATGTTCGCCTTTTGACATTGAATGGTGAAACGGTGGGCTCTATAACAGGCGCAGACGCTGATACATCATTTACATTAACGCTAAACAGTAATGTGGAAAGGTTTATTGTGCGAGGACATTGGGGAACTCATAATTTCTCAATATACAAAACAAAAAATGAAGAAGGAGAGAGGGGAGTTGAGTCAGAAAATGGAACGACCTATATAGACGACATTACAGACCTAGTACTTGATGAAGGTGGAACAACATGTACAGTTACATTGAATGCAGAAGAGAATAGATCTAAAAACTTGGGCGTATATTTAACATATGTTGATTGGTATGCCGTACTTTCAGATTGTTCAGATGGTGGTACGATAATTAGTAAAGACGCATCAACATTAATTTATACTCCAGCAAGTGGTTTGTATACAGAAACATTAACAGATACAAAGGACTGGGGAACAATTGAAAAGACATATCAAGCGGTGGAGACGGAGATTGATTTAGATATTTCAGGACAAACATCTTCGTACAGCTGTACTGATAATTTGCTTTTTGGAAGGTTGGCTCAGGATGAAAACGGACAACATGTTACAAAATATGTTACTTTTGATTTATCCTACGAACTGACAAATGTAAAAATAACTAACACTTCTGGAAGCCCGCTGGTGATAAATGATGCGGGAAAGATGTTGACATTGCAACACACTGCACAGCACGAAATTGCTTCTTCAGGTGATGCTGTTGAATTTAGTACATATGCAGTTAACGATTCGTCAACAACTTTTGACAATAGTGATACCATTTCAATAACATATGGTGAGAATTATGAAAATGAGGAATGGACAGGAGATTTCTATCAATTAGACTTGGTATTTGCAAACAACACAATTGACTGGACAAATTCTTCATTAACCTGGTATAAATATGCACCAGATGATGAAAATTCTGAGGATGGCTTTATAGAACATGATGCTCAAGAGATAACCGATGAAATTAAAAATGCAATCACAACAGCAAGTTATAATGGCTTGAATTACATTTTCATAAACAGCGACACATTCCCAAATATGCAAGCAGACAAGACAATGTCCAATGTGACAACTTTAAACTTAGGCTTAACATACAGTGATGGTACAGTAACATTTGATGCGTTTACTATAACGAGCGAGAGCAATACAACTGGCAGTAGAGATACAACTAATGTTAATGATAATGTTTATTCAACTTTAGGTACCGCATTTAGCACGCCGTTCCAAAATGCAACCGAGGTTGAAATCTCATCATTTACTGATTCGGCAACAGCTAGTGGAAGTGCATCTTTGAGTTCGGAAACAGTCACAGTACCAGATGCATTAATAATTTTAACAGATGATGCGTTTGTTAGAGATTACATTAGCACTCCTAGCATTAACGCAAATGGGCATGCTCTTATTGTGGCTCATGATGACACCCAAGCAGAAGGCGAAGAGGAGGAAACAGAAAGAGCGTTATTTGAAAGTCTTACAAATGTTTCCAATGCCTATATTGCTGGGAATACAAGAGTGGGGTTAGTAGCATCAACGGATGATACAGGAGACAATACAGCATCAACGGATAATACAGGAGGTAATGAAGAACCAACATTAAAAAATATCAAACTTTTTGGCTCTGTGATAAAGGCCGGCGTAGCCAGTGGAGAAGATTTCCTTGGAATTAGCGGGACCGGTTTAATCAACTATATGGCAATTGTTAATGATGGTAGCGAAAGCAACAAAGGGATCACTATAAGCAATTCTCAAACCTTAAAAGGCCTTATTGTTGCCGCGAACGGAATAACAAATGTTGAAGGCGGAAGCATTGATATTAGCAGTGCCACTGCAAGTGGAGTTATTTTGAAGGCAGGTGATGGCGCGAATGGGACTTATGGAAGATTTAGGGAATATATAAAAAATAATGATGGGTCAATTACATATCATTATAATTATGTATATTATTTTTTAGGAATACCTTGGGATGTATTCTTATATAAACTTGTTGAGCCAACAGCCCCAACAGCGGCTGGTGGTACAATCACGAGTGGAGAAAATGCAGAAGTGGAGTCAGTTCTTTCATATTCTGGAGCCGCAGCCGGCATTGTTTCTGCCTACAATGCAGAAGGAGGTTATGGAAACAGGGAAGGTACTTTTAATACAATAAAAAAATATGGCCCGGGTTATGACGATGGGTGGGAGACAAATCAAACTGGTAACAACAATCAAGGAAGCGAGATAGAACATATAAATCTTGAATTTCGAATCGCACATGGCGTAAGTGGCCAAATGGTAAATACGGCAGTAAGTCAAAACTGCAAAGAAAATAGCACATGGTATATCGTAGCAGGACAGCATGCAGAAGATTATACAGCGGGTATCATAGCAGGAAGTAACATTTGGTTAGGTATGGGCAGAGGAGATTTATTTGATATGGGTTATCATAATTTATGGTGGTTTAAATACTTGTTTGTTAATATTATGTATAAAGAAGGCGGTAATGAAACAGATACTGTAACTGGCGTCGCTGGTGATGAGCAGATCTATCTTGCACCAACAGCGGCGGCTAAAGGTTCCTGGGCATCTCCTACCTCTGCAAGTTAAACAGGTGAAAAATAGTTTGCATATTCCAAAAAAACCAAAAAAAATTTGTAAATTGGGCGTTTTTGCTTGGATTTTATGTTGGTTTATGCTAAAATATTCCAAAATGTGAGGAGTTATATGGCAAATATTTCTAAACAAAATCACAAGGATATCGACGAGAAAAATATTCACGCTGGACATAGAGAAAGGCTCTTTAATCAAGCCTATGAAGTCGGTCTAGATAAAATGACCAAAATTCAAACTCTTGAGGCAATTCTGTGTTTTGTGTTTCCGCGTGGCGATGTTAATCCTCTTGCACATAGACTTCTCAATCACTTTGGTTCTCTTTCTGCCGTCCTTGAAGCAGATGTCCATGATGTTGCGCGTATAAAAGGTATGGGAGAAATCTCTGCTAAAAAACTTCATTTGTTAACTCAAATCAACTTGGTTTATGCTCTTGATAAGATGAAAGTTTGCCCTAAATTTGATAGTTATTCTGATATTTATGATTATGTTGAAAATCTTTTGAGATTTAAAACTGTTGAAGAACTCTATTTTATTGCGATTGGCGCAGACAAAACTTGCCTTAACACCAAACTATTCGCTACGGGTTCAATCAACATGGTCGGAATTTCTATGAATGACCTTATGCTTTATCTTGCTTCAACCAGAGCGCATGCGCTTATTATTGCTCATAATCATCCAAATGGAAGTTGCAAGCCTTCACCGCAAGACGAAAAGGCCTTTGAAAAATTGAAAACTATGACTCAAATGGCAAATTGTCAACTTATTGATTCGCTTGTTGTGGGTTCTGATGGGCTTTACAGCATGGAGAACAAGTCGGTTGCAAGAGTTTATTTGAAAGAGTCGGCACCACTTGCCGAACTAGAAGAAAATGAACAAGATTTGAGTTGGTTTTGCGAGATAAAAGAACAACTTAAAAAATTTCAAGCCGATGCTAGCAAGGGCGTTTGATAGAAGGTTAAAACAATATCAAATTTGCAATTAAACAGGCTATGAAACAGGCAATAAAAGATATTAAAAAAATCAAAAAATAGTTTAAACGAGGAAAAGTTGGTCGCTTTTCCTTGTTTTTTTTGTCCTCATTCATTTTTATCCCTTTTGGCAATACTGCTATACAATAAACATTTTCGTCTTCATATTTAAGAGAAATCAACTCTTCTTTTTCAAGGCTTGACACAATTTTTTCAAGGTCGCTTTCGGTGATTTTGCACCGCTTTGCAACCAAAGACAAAAGGTCGGTTTTTTCAAGAATTCGATAACCGCCATCTTGGCACTCATTTATTAACACTTCTAAAACAATAGAAAATTTGCTCTCTTGCATATTGTTTTTATTGCAAAATGCATATTTTTTATTCATTTTTGATATTTTTTTGATGTTTTTTTGATATTTTTTTAATTTGCCTTTTTATTTTGTTATAATTTCATGCTTTATAGATTTATAACTATTTATTTTTTGTTTTCCATTTTAGAAATCTTAAAAATTTACAATTTTTTTATATTTTTTTATTTATTTTGTGTGTTGGTTAAAAATTTAATAAATTGTCTATATTTATTATTATGCCAGAAAGAAGGGAGAGGCTTGTGTTACGCTATCTTTGCAAGGTGTGTGGTGGCAAAAAAGCACATCTTGTTTCTCCATACGATATTGCTAAAGCATTAAGCCCCAAACTTGTGTTGTCAACTTCCGAAATTGATGAGATTTTGGAACGACTTTCTCTTGAAAATTATCTCGATTTTGTTGCGTCTGAAAGCAAAAATGGCTATTATTATTGTATAACACTAAAAAACAAAGGCAGACACTTTTTGGCAGATGAAAAAAAACAACGAAAAGCACTTTTAATGCTTATTCTGCGCAGTTTGTTTCTTGCAACGGTTAGTTTTGTTTTTGGGTTGATTTTAAAAGCAATTTTTAGTTAACGAGGGGTAAATGGAATTTAATCTTGTTTCAAAATACAAACCAGCAGGCGACCAGCCTCAAGCAATAGAAGAAATTACAGAAGGGTTTAAGGAAGGGTTGAAAAATCAAGTTCTTCTTGGCGTTACAGGAAGCGGTAAGACTTTTACCATGGCAAATATTATTCAAAATCTTAAAAAGCCGACCCTTGTTATTGCTCATAACAAAACATTAGCTGCCCAACTTTGCAACGAGTTTCGTGAATTTTTTCCAAACAATAGGGTGGAATATTTTGTGTCATATTACGACTATTATCAACCAGAGGCGTACATAGTTTCAACTGACACATATATTGAAAAAGACATGGCAATCAATGACGAAATTGACAAACTTCGTGCCAGCGCAACGGCTTCTATTCTTGAGCGTGATGATGTGATTATTGTGGCATCGGTTTCATGCATCTATGGTTTAGGCAACCCTGAAGAATACTACAATCTCCATATAGCAATTAGACAGGGAGACATGGTTGACAGAGATGAATTTATTGCGCGACTGATAGATATTCAATATACAAGAAACGATATTGATTTTAAAAGGTCAACTTTTCGCGTTAAAGGCGACACTGTTGATATTTTTCCTGCATCCCAATCTTCGCTTGCAGTAAGGGTGCAATTTTTTGGCGATGAAGTTGAAAAAATATACGATTTTGACCCAACGACGGGCAACTTGATTAATGAACTTAAAATGGTTGCTGTTTATCCTGCAACTCATTATGCGGTCGGTCGGGCAAGAATGGAAAAGGCACTTGAGCAGATAGAGAAAGACAGATTGCAAGCAATTGAAGACTTTCAAAAATTAAATAAACCGCTTGAGGCAGAAAGAATTGGACAGAGAGTTGCTTATGATGAAGAGATGATGCGAGAGGTGGGTTATTGCAGTGGTATAGAAAACTATTCCAGATATTTTGACGGACGCAAACCAGGCGAGCCACCGTACACACTTATTGATTATTTTCCAAAAGACTTTTTGACCATTATTGATGAAAGCCACATGACTTTGCCACAAATCCGCGCAATGTATAACGGCGATAGAGCAAGAAAGCAATCGCTTGTGGAATATGGTTTTAGACTTGATGCAGCAAAAGACAACAGACCTTTGACTTTTGATGAATTTACAAAAAAACTTGGGCAAACGCTTTTTGTATCCGCAACACCAGCGAAGTATGAACTTGAGCATGTGGGGCAAGTTGTTGAACAAGTTATTAGACCGACAGGACTTTTAGACCCAAAAATTGAAATAAAACCTATCAAAAACCAAATTGAAGAACTTATGCAACAAATTAGAATAACTATTTCACACAACGCACGGGTGCTTGTTACCACTTTAACAAAAAAAATGGCGGAAAGTTTGACGGTCTATTTGCAAGAGCATAATTTTAGAACAAAATATATGCATTCCGAAATTGATACCATGGAAAGAGTGGAGATTGTAAACGGATTAAGGGCTGGCGAATTTGATGTTCTTGTTGGCATCAACTTGTTGCGAGAAGGTCTTGACATGCCGGAAGTTGAACTTGTTTGCATTCTGGACGCAGACAAAGAAGGCTTTTTAAGAAGTGAAGGTGCTTTAATTCAAACTATAGGCAGAGCGGCTAGAAACGCTAGTGGAAGGGTTGTCATGTTTGCCGACACGGTTACAGATTCTATGAAAAGGGCAATAGAGATAACAGAAAAAAGAAGGGCACTGCAAGAGCAATACAACAAAGAGCACAATATTATTCCGCAAACTATTATCAAACCTATCACCAACAGTTTGGAAATTAGCAAGAAGGTTGATGATAAATTGAAGAAAGAAGATATTCCAAAAGAGATTGAAAAACTTACAGCAATGATGAAAATCGCCTCAAATTCTCTTGATTTTGAAAGAGCACTTGTTCTGCGCGACCAAATTCAAAAGTTAAGAAAAAGACTTGAGAAACAAAAAAGATAGAAGTTTTGCAGAAAAAACATTAAAAATGCTTGAAAATTGTCAATTTGTGCTATAATAATGCCATGGAAAACAAAATTATTATTAAAGGTGCAAAAGAAAACAACTTAAAAAATGTTAATCTAGAAATTCCAAAAAACAAACTTATTGTTTTTACCGGTGTTAGTGGTTCAGGCAAAACCAGCCTTGCCTTTGGCACTATTTTTGCCGAAGGACAACGAAGATATATTGAAAGTTTGTCTTCTTATGCAAGACAATTTTTGGGACAAGCACAAAAGCCAGATGTTGAGTCAATTGATGGCTTGTCTCCTGCCATATCAATAGACCAAAAGACCACAAATCACAACCCGCGTTCAACTGTTGGCACAGTTACAGAAATCTATGATTATTTAAGACTTCTTTTTGCGCGCGTTGGAACTGCATATTGCCCAAATTGCCACAAACCAATTTCGCAACAGACTGCAGACCAAATTGTTGATGCAGTGCTTGCTCTCGGTGATGGTAGCAAAATTACCATACTTGCACCAATTGCCAGAGGACAGAAGGGGACTTTTGCAAAAAATTTTGAGAGTTTGAAAAAAGCGGGGTATGTAAGAGTTCAAGTTGATGGAATAATCTATTCACTTGATGAAGAGATTAATCTTGACAAAAATCTTAAACATAATATAAATGTTGTGATTGACCGCATTATTTTGAAAGAAAGCGCCATTTCTAGACTTACAGACAGCATTGAAACAGCGGTTAAACTTGCAGAAGGTTTGGTTATAATTGAAACAGAAAACGGACAAACTCTATATAGCACGCTTTATTCTTGTCCAACTTGCGGGTGGACGCTTGAAGAAGTAAGCCCAAGACTGTTTTCTTTCAATGCACCTTACGGAGCATGCCCAACATGCGCGGGGCTTGGCATGATTAGTGATGTCGATGAAGGGTTGGTGCTTAAAAATGCAAACCTTTCTATCAAAGAAGGGGCTTTCAATCAAACGGGTTGGCGATATGGAGATATCAAAATCGTAACCAGATTTTTTGATGCACTTTCAAAAAAATATGATATAGATTTGTCTGTTCCTGTCAACAAATTGCCACGCAAGAAACTTGATATTTTGCTGTATGGAAATGGCGGAGAAAAACTTGATTTGTTTGAAGATGAGTCAAGAAATAAAACTTATGAACATTTTAACGGCAAAAACGCACTTGCCTTTGAAGGAATTATCAATCACTTAAAAAGAAGATTGATTGAAAGCAAAAGCGAGTTTGTTCGCTTTGAAATTGGCAAATTTGTAAGAGAAATCACTTGCCCAACTTGTCATGGAAAGAGATTGAATGAAAAGGCCCTTTCATTAAAAATTAAAGGCAAAGATATTGCAGAAGTGTGTGATATGACGGTGGAAGAGTTGTTGCCTTATTTTGCAAGTTTAACTTTAAGCAAAGAAAAGGAGACAATTGCAAGCAGTATTTTAAAAGAAATCAATGCAAGGCTAAAATTTTTAAGCGATGTCGGACTTGACTATCTTACTTTGTCAAGGTCTGCAGAAACCCTGTCTGGAGGTGAGGCACAGCGCATAAGGCTTGCCACACAAATTGGAAGCGGACTTTCTGGAGTTTTATATATTTTGGACGAACCAAGTATTGGACTACACCAGCGCGATAACGACAAACTAATTGCAACTTTAAAACATTTGCGCGACCTTGGCAACACTTTGATTGTTGTTGAACATGATGAGGACACAATAAGAACTGCCGACTGGATTGTTGATGTTGGGCCTTATGCTGGTGTGCATGGCGGAGAGATTGTTGGAAGCGGAACTCTTGATGACATTCTTAAAAATTCAAATTCGATAACGGCAAAATATTTGCGTGGAGAAGAGAAGATTGAAGTTCCAACGACAAGAAGAGAGCCAAAAGGATATTTGAAAGTTATAGGTGCAAAAGAAAACAACCTTAAAAATATAAATGTTGACATTCCGCTGGGAGTGTTCTGCTGTATCACAGGCGTTTCGGGCAGTGGAAAGTCAAGTTTGATAAATGAAATCGTTTATCCATATTTATCAAATAATCTAAACAACTCTCGTCTTGAGAATGGCAAATTTGATAAAATTGAAGATATCAATGCGCTTGACAAAGTTATTTCAATTGACCAGTCGCCGATTGGAAGAACTCCTCGCTCAAATCCAGCAACTTATGTTGGCATGTTTTCTGCAATAAGAGATTTGTTTGCAAGCACCCCAGAGGCCAAAGCGCGAGGATATAAGGCGGGGAGATTTAGTTTTAATGTCAAAGGCGGAAGATGTGAGGCATGTGAAGGTGCAGGGGTAAAAGAAATTGAAATGTATTTTCTTCCCGATATTGCGGTAACTTGTGATGTTTGCAAGGGAAAGCGATACAATCGAGAAACCCTTGAAGTGCATTACAAGGGCAAAAATATCAATGATATTTTGGAAATGACTGTAGAGGAGGCTCTAAAATTCTTTGAAAATATTCCGGCAATCAAAAGCAAAGTCCAAGCGCTTTATGATGTTGGGCTTGGTTATGTCAAACTTGGGCAGAGCGCAACAGAACTTTCTGGTGGCGAGGCGCAGAGGGTTAAACTTGCAAGCGAACTTGCACGGAAATCAACAGGAAAAACAATCTATTTGCTCGATGAGCCAACAACAGGACTTCATATGTTTGATGTAAAAAAATTGATTGCAATTTTAAACAGATTGGTTGAAGCAGGCAATAGTGTTGTAGTTATAGAGCATAATCTTGATGTTATAAAATCTGCAGACTATATTATTGACCTTGGTCCAGAGGGTGGAAACCGCGGTGGAGAAATTGTTGCAACAGGAACGCCAGAAGAAGTTGCAAAGGTTGAAAAATCTTATACCGGTCAATATCTTAAAAAGATGCTAAAATAGAAAAAACTGCAATTTATGCAGTTTTTTTGCATTTTTCGAGTGTTTTTTGCATAATTTTTGATAATTTCAACAAATTTACTCAAATTTTAACCAAATTTTATAGATAAAAATTAAAGAAGAGTGAAAGTATTGATTTGATTTTTAATTATGATAAATTTAAAAATTTAAAAAAGACTTGTAAAATTTATATAAAAAAAATTAATAAATATATATATAAAATATATTTTAATGGGGGATTTATGGATAGTGGAACAATCAACCTTATTATTAGTTTTATTTTTGTATTAATTTTGATTGTTGGATTTTTTATTGGATTTTGGCGAGGGGTTAGACGCTCGGCAGTTAGTTGCGCAATCGGTCTTATTGGCGTTATAATTGCGTTTTTTATCACACCGCCAATCACGAATGCGATTATGGGGATTTCGCTTTCAATAGATGGACAATCGGTTACAATAAGCCAGTATATTATTGACCAGTTAAACCAAAATCAAGATATTGCCTCTCTTATTCAAGACAACCCAAATCTCAAATCACTAATAGAGCAAATTCCTTCGGCAGTTGCAAATGTGATTATCTTTATGGTTGTTACCGCATTGATGATGCTTTTATTATACATTGTATATAAAATTATTGCAGTAACCTGCCTTAAACGCAAAGAAGACCAAAAAATGTATCGCACTTGGGGTGGAGTTATTGGACTTGTTAAAGCCTTTGTAATAACTATTTTTGTGTTTATGCCGTTCTCTTCTTTGATTGGGCTTGTAAGCGATATCTCTCAAAGCGCTAATATCTATGTGCAAGAAGAAGTGGTTGAAAATCAATTGCTTGGCGATGCAGTGCTGGAAGGAGACTCTCAAGAAAATACTCAAGAAGGAGAGCAATCTCAAGAGACTGGTGAGACCGCTCAAGAAACAGAACAAACACCAGTGGACACCCGCTCTGCAATAGGCAAACTTTTGCCTCAAGAAGTGAGCGATATTATAAGCGGACTTAACAACAGTTTTTTCTTTAAAATGCAAAGCGCAGTTTCTGTTGACGATGCAATGTTTGATTATCTTTCTGCAGTAGAACTTAATGGAGAAAAGTTATATATAAGACAGGAAATAAATTCCTATGCAAATGTATATAATGTTGCAATGGAAATTTCGGAACTATCATCTTCTCAACACACTTTTGCAGAACTTGACTTTGACCAGCTTGAAATTTATCTTAATGACATTTTGGACGGAACTTTATTTAGGCAAATCTTGGTAGAAGTTATTGAAGACTTTGTGTCAAATTATCAAAACTATTCTTCTTTTATTAGCGCAGAACAACTTGAGCAATATAAAGAACTTCTAGACGATATTGCCAGCGGTTTTGCAAAGGCACTGGAGAATGGTGAGGATGGCGTGATAAATTATTTGAAAGACGACATCAATGCAATCTTTAATATCTTTAAAGAACTTGCAAAAAGCGGAATTATAGACCAAATTCTAGCTCAACAAGATATAACCACAGAATCCATTTTAAATATGCTTGTCGACAATACCGAAGTTTTTTCAAATTCTATAGAAAATCTTTTTAGCATGAACATTTTGCACGATGGGTTTAATTTTATTTTCAACAATTTTGTTGCAACAAGTGTTGAAGGACTAGACCAAATTTCTGCGGACACATCAAATTGGCAAGATGAAGATTGGAACAATCTTGCGTCACAAGTAAAAACAGTTATAACCGATTTTTCTGCCGTTGCATCTCAAGTTGATGTTATGAAGGTTATCAATGACCCAACATCCATTCTTGTCAAAGACGATGAAAATAATGTCGACATTATCGCTGTAATGTCTGGGCTAGGCAAATTTATCGATTCTGTCTTGGATGTAACAATATTGCAAAATGAACAAGGACAGTCAATTCTCGACAATCTTTTAAAGAGCCACAATTTTATTCTTCCAGCAGAGGCAGTAAAGAATAATGCGGGTGAAGAAGTAATTTTGGCAAATTATCAAGAATATCTTTCATTTATTGCACAAAGTTTGCAGGAAATTAAAGATAACGATTTGTATACAATTTTGACATCATCTTCTGGTGCAACAAGCATAATAAAAGAATTTGCAAATTTGATTTCTCAAGAAGGCAACAAAAATCTTCTTGCAAACATTTTCCTTCCACTTATTCAAGTTGAGCCAACCAAATCTTTGGTGGGCGACGAACTTGTTTCCGCTGTCCAATCTAGTCTAATAGATTTAAGTTCTATTGAAGGCTATGATATGTGGAAAAGCGAACTTGGTTATGTAAGCGATATTCTTATTGTGCTTAATAAAACCGATAAAAATGGAACAAGTTATCTTGACTATGCAATCTCTGGCAATGCAGATATGCTTTTACAAAATCTTGGGGAGAATGTTACAATCACCGAAATAATGACTCCAGTATTGCATGCAACTTCTACAGAGGGAATCAAACAAACTCTATTCGACACAGTTGCAAACCTATTAAATCAACTTGCTTCAACAAATATTACAATAGACATTACAAAAGTATCATTTGAAGAAGGCGACATTGAAGACCAAACTGCAGAAATTTGCACTATTTTGGAAAATATAGTAGAAATTTATAATCAATACACAGAAGCAGGCGAAGGGTTTACTTTTAGCAGTATTGATAAAAACACTTTAGGGGTGTTGCTTGATAGCATTAAAGCAAATGCATACAGAATTGAATTGAGCGAAAAAGAGCAAGAAGGCGTTTTCAAGCCTGTGTTTGAAGGACTTTATAATAAGATTAAAGAGGACTATTCGGCAGTTGCATCAATTGTTGGGGATAAGGAAATATATCAAATTTCATTCGAATCGCTTATGAATGCGGTTGTTGAAATTGAAAATGCGGATGTTGACTCATTTATAGGGAAAGTAGGAAATATTATAACTTCAAGTGCTGGCGAAGTTACAGTTGAGACAATTGAAGGGTTGATTAATTCGGTAACAGAAGAAACTACAGATGATATGTTAGACACAATTGATACCGTTTTGGGAGCGCTTGACGAGTTTGATGTTAAGATTGAAATTTCAGGAGAAAGTGCAGAAATTATTGAAGAAAACAAAGATAAGATTTCTAGCATTATCAATAACAACACAGTAATCAATGATGAAATTAAAAACAAGTTGAACAACATTTTCGGGTTGCCTTCAACAGAAACAGAAAACTAAAGAAAAGGGTTTTTATGAACGAGTTTAAACACATTCCTGTTCTGTTAAATGAAGTTATCTCTGGGCTTGAAATCAAGCCCGGAGGTATTTATATTGATTGCACAATGGGCGGAGGAGGTCATTCTAGCGAAATTTTAAAAAAACTAAAAACTGGAAAACTTATTGGCTTTGATAAAGATGAAGATGCAGTTGCTGTGTGCAAAGAAAAGTTTAAAAACAATCGAAATGTTGAAATTATCAAAGCCGACTTTAAAAATTCTCCACAAATTTTGCAAGGCATGGCACTTGAAGGAAAAATAGATGGCATTCTTATTGACCTTGGCGTAAGTTCTTATCAAATTGACAGCGCGGAACGGGGGTTTAGTTTTCTTCATAACGGAAAACTTGACATGAGAATGGACAAAAGTCAATCGCTTACTGCTTATGATGTGGTAAATTTCTATAACGAGCAAAAATTGCTTGAAATTTTGTATCAATTTGGTGAAGAAAAAAATGCAAAAAATATTGTTAAAAACATTATTAGTGCAAGAAAAATCAAACCTATTGAAACAACTTTTGAGTTGAAAGATATTATAGAACGCTCATTTCCAAAAAAAATCATCTATGGGAAGGGTGGCGTTTCAAAACAAACTTTTCAAGCAATAAGAATTGAAGTCAACAAAGAACTTGCAGGGCTTGAAGAGTGCTTGGAAAATTTGATAAAACTTTTAAACCATGGCGGAAGAATGGCGGTTATATCTTTTCATAGTTTGGAAGACCGAATTGTTAAAAATGTTTTCAAAAAGCAGGCAACAGATTGCCTTTGCCCGCCAAAAACGCCAATCTGCATTTGTGGGCACAAGGCAAGCGTTAAACTTATTACTAGAAAGCCAATAGTCGCCACCCAAGAAGAATTAAAATTTAATTCTCGCTCATCAAGCGCAAAGTTGAGAATAATTGAAAAACTATAGTTTAAAAGTGATATAATCTAAAAGGAGGGCATAGAATATGGAAGAGAAGATTGTTGTAACTGAAAAATCTTTGAAAGAAACCGACAAGATTGACAAAACGCAAGACCAAGAAGCCTATCAAAAGTGGCGACAGACAGTTGAAAAACAAAAGCAAGAAGCCAGTTCTTTAAAAAAGCAAGAAGAAAGCGTTCCAAAAAAGCAAGAAAATCCATTTTCAAAAATCAATCCGTTTTCTTCCACTTCATTTAAAGATTATCCTTCTTTCATGCAAACCAAAACCGCTGTGCAAGAGAATGACGGTGAAAATGTCGAACTCTCTGCTACTCAAAACGAGGCTCAAACTTTTAATGAGGATTATCAAAATGACAAGGTTACAGATTTTTCTTCTACAGTTTTTTCGCCCAACTATGATATGATGGAATCGCTTAGTCAAGAAGAGCATGAAAAAATTTTTGGCACAGAGCAAAAAGAAGATTTGCAAGAAAAACAAGCAAAAAAGAAAAAAATTAGCATAAAAAGCATTGTTTTTGCAGTATTATTTGTTATTTTTGGCATTTGGGGGATTGTAAACATTTCAACCATTGATTCGTTGAACAGTCAAATCCAAACTGCAACAGACAACTATAATTTAAACCTTGCAAACTATCTTAAAAACCTTGCAACTCTTGACACAACAAATCAAGAAAACATGGAAAACCTTTTTGAAGTTATTCCAACCGAAAGCCTGCCACCAGCCTCTGTTGGCGAGCAGTCAAATTGGTTTGATAGATTTTGTAATTTCTTGTCGGGCTTGTTTGGAGGATAGATGAACAAACCCTTCACATTATTTTCTTTTAGAAAAAGGATTGTCGCTCTTTTTATTGCGATATCCTTTCTTTTTTGTGCTCTAGCAATTAGGCTTTTTGTGCTCCAAATTGTAAATGGAGAAAATTTGATGCTTAAAGCCACAGACCAGTGGACGCGCGACCTTAAAATTGTTGCCCCGCGAGGCGCAATTTATGACCGCACTGGTGCAAGTTTGGCAGTGAGTTATACGACATACAATGTTTTTGTGCGCGGACGAGAAGTTAAAAGCGCAACAACTGTTGCAACTCATTTGAGCAATATTTTAAATATTGATTTTGATGATGTTTACAATAAGGTCCAGCGAAAAAATGTTAGTGAAGTGCTTATCAAACTTGGTATTGATAGCGATACCGCAGAAAAAATCTATCACCAAAATTTGCCAGGCGTTTATCTTGCGGAAAGCGTTGCCAGGTATTATCCAAACGGAAATCTCGCAACTCAACTGCTGGGCTTTACCAGCATTGACAATGTTGGGCAGACTGGGGTGGAAGCTTATTATAACGATGTGCTTTCTGGCACAGACGGCTATAGTTATGTTCAAAGCGACCTTCAAGGCAAGGAGATTGGGGGAACTTTAAGATATTATGTTCCAGCCGAGAATGGTGAAGATTTGACTTTATCAATAGACAGCAAAATGCAAGCCATACTTGAAAACGCGCTTAGTCTTATCATGACCGAGCAAAAAGCAAAGAACGCAAGCGGAATGATTTTGGAAGTTGATAGTGGACAGGTGCTTGCAATTTCGTCAAAGCCGAGTTTTAATTTAAACGATGTGCCGAGAGATGACCTTGAAACGCTTTTTGAACGCTCTAAAATGAAACTTGTAACAGATATCTATGAGCCAGGCTCTACTTTTAAAATTTTGACAGTTGCCGCCGCACTTGAAGAAGGGTTGACCAATCTTGATGACACTTTCTATTGCCCAGGATATAGAATTATTGACGGCGTTAAAATCAAATGTTGGAAAACAATAGGGCATGGCAATCAAACTTTGCTTGAAGCCTTTGGAAATTCTTGCAACTGTTGTTTTATGGACCTTGCTTTGCGACTTGGAGTTGATAAATTTTATCAATATATGCAAAAATTCGGACTTGGAAGCAAAACCGGGATAGACATTTCGGGAGAAGCGAGCGGAATGTTGATGCAAAAAAGCCATGTCAAAAATGTTGACCTTGCGCGCATGGGGTTTGGACACGCTATTGCCTTAACTCCTATACAACTTATGACTGCTGTTGCATCTATTGTGGGTGGTCAAAAAATCACGCCAACCATTTTATATTCAAATTTGCAAACAAGCGGGCAGGTGATTTTGTCGAAGAGCACAACACAAATCGTTAATCAACTGCTTGAATATGCAGAAAACAAAACGGGGAAATATACCTTTGTTGAAGGCTATAATGTTGGGGGTAAAACAGGTACAGCGCAAAAGTATAAGGAAACTGGCGGAATTGACCAAGGAAAATATATTTCTTCTTTTATAGGCACATATCCTGCAGACAATCCTAAATATGCATTATTTATCATGGTTGACGAGCCTAGCGCTGGCGCTTATTATGGAAGCGTGGTTGCTGCGCCTTATGGCAAACTTGTTTTTCAACAACTTTTTGACTATCTTGGAGAAGAAAAACAAGACCCATCTGCAAAGGTAGAAATAGTGGAAATGCCAGACTTGGTAGGTAAAAGTTTGGCAGATGCAATTATAGAACTAAAAAAATTGAAACTTGATTATGAAATTGACGGCGAAGGCGGTGTTGTTTTAGAGCAACTGCCACCACCGCAAACAGTATTGCAAGAAGGTTCTACTGTGGTGTTGATAACGTAGATTTTTTTGCTTAATTGAAAGCAATTTTATGAACTCTAAATTTGCAGAAAACAATTTGCTCAAAATTTTTGTCTTTATTTGAATTTGCATTTTTTGCATCAAAAATTTGAAAGATATGCTTTTTCTTCAATTAAAAATACAGTTTTTGCTAAAAACTTATAGTAAAAATGTAAAAATTTGGTTATTAAAGTGTAAAAACAAGAAAAATGCGTAAATCATTTTGTAAAAAGGGGAAAAATTAGTAAAATATAATCATGGACATAACTCTTTTAATTATTATTTGTGTGGTTGCCTTTTTGCTTATGCTGTGCTTCTTTTTGGCTGTGGCAAATTTTGCTGGCGAAAAATTTATGGATAGTTATAAACGCATGGACGCAATTGAGGCAAAAACAGATTTTAGCACATATCAATATTTTTCATGGCTTAATCTCAAGCATTTTGGTGGCGAAATTGTGGTTAAAACAATTGCAAATATTGCGGGTGATGCGTACAGCAAGAAAACGCTATATCTTTCTGGCGCAACGCAAGGTTCGCATAGCCTTGCCTCTTTTGCAATAATCTCTCATGAAATGGGGCATGCTTTGCAAGATAAAAATGGCAAAAAGTTGAAAACTCTCAACTTTTTAAGACGACTTGGAAAAGTTTTGGGATTTTTTCTTATGCCACTTTTTATTGCAGGTGTTGTGCTTATGCTTATTGGTGGCGCGCTTTTCTATGTTGGGGTTGGAATGCTTGGTGGCTGTGTTGTTATTTTGATTTTGGCTTTATTTATCAAGTTGCGAATGATTGCCATTGAAAAGGAAGCGTCCAAATTTGCTATAGAATTTTTAAACGAGGTCTTGCCAGAAGAACAGGTGGAATCTTGCCGTAAATTCTTGAATGACGCAAGACTGTCTTACTG
>CALVNU010000003.1 GCA_944349915.1 uncultured Clostridia bacterium
ATTTTGCCGGTTTTAGACTTTCTTTATCTTTATTATATACATTTTATCAAAAAACTACAAACTTTTTTAAGGGAAAATAAAAAAAATGGCGAAAAAACGCCATAAATAGATATTTTATGTTTATCATCAAAATTTTAATTTTATCAAAGCAAAAATGTGATTTATGGATATTGCAAAAACATTATTTTTTCTGCAATGCTTGATAAGGATTTTCTGGCACACCTTGACCTTGCACCTCCACCAAAATTGCATCTTCGCCAATTTTGACAATACAGCCAAATGGAATAAACAGTTGGTTTGCATTTTTAAAAACATTCCACCCTGTTTTTTCGCCTGGCACCAAAATTCCCAAAACGCGTGCGGAAGACAGGTCAAACACAATGTCGATAATATGACCAAGTTTTCTTCCGTCAAGCACATTTACCACTTCTTTGCATCTTAATTCTAAAAATGAACTTTCCACATCATTTGTATATGTCGAATTTTGACAAAAAAGAACTAAATCAAAAAATCTTTTACCGATTTTAATGCATTTTTTTCAAGCCTAGAAACTTGGGCTTGGCTTATGCCTATTTCTTCGCTAACTTCCGTTTGCGTTTTGCCAGAATAGTAGCGCATAATCAAAATCTCTTTTTCTCTTGCCGACAATGTTTTGATTGCCGACTTGAGCGCCAAATTTTCATCTATGCTGTCGTTTGTGCAATTGTTGTCTGCAATTTGGTCAAGCAGTGCAATGCTGTCGCTACCTTCATTATATATTGGGTCGCTAAGTGACAGTGTTTCGCTAATGGCGTCAAGCGCAAATGTAACTGTTTTTAATGGCACTTGAATTTTGTTTGCAATCTCTTCCAAAGTTGGCTCTTTAAAAGAGTCTTTTGCAAGTTCTTCTTTCGCCTGCATTGCACGGTAAGCAACATCGCGCATTGAACGACTGACTCTGATTGAGTTGTTGTCTCTCAAATAGCGTCTGATTTCACCCACAATCATAGGCACGGCATAGGTTGAAAATTTGACATTTAATGTTTCATCAAAATTGTCAATTGCTTTTAAAAGCCCTACGCAACCCACTTGAAACATATCGTCTGCCCTATCACCTTTTGCGTTAAATCTGTGCACCACACTCAATACAAGCCTTAAGTTTGCAACAACAAATTGGTCGCGTGCATGACTTGAGCCCTGTTTGACTTTTTTTATCAATTCAAGCATATCTTGATTGCCAAGTTTTGGCAGTTTTGTGGTATCTACACCAGAAATTGAAACTTTGGAAGACATATTCTCTCCTTTACGAAGAATATGTTTAACCAATCTTTCAAACTTATTCACAATCGACAAAAAAGGCAAAACTTTTCAA
Organism: uncultured Clostridia bacterium; assembly: GCA_944349915.1. Lineage (GTDB taxonomy): Bacteria > Bacillota > Clostridia > Christensenellales > UBA1242 > Caccovivens. The sequence continues at coordinate 1,352 of CALVNU010000003.1, forward strand.
AAAATTTGGCAATTTTAACTTATAAATAACCCTTTTCAAGTTCATACTTCATTTCTTTTAAAATTCTCTTTTCAAGCCTAGAAATATAACTTTGGCTTATTCCGAGTTTGTCGGCTACCTCTCTCTGCGTAAGTTCTTCCTGTCCCAAAAGACCATACCTTAAAATCATAATCTCCTGCTCTCTTTTACCAAGTTTTGCAATAAGATGATGGACGATTGTTCTATCTGCTGGTTCATCAACCGTTTTTGTTACAATATCTTCATCGCTAGGCAAAATATCTGAAAGCACAAGTTGATTTCCGTCAAAATCTTCACTAAGTGGCTTGTCAAGACTAATATCATTTTTCACCTTGGAAGACTTGCGAATTTGCATTAAAATTTCATTTTCAATGCACCTTGACGCATATGTTGCAAGTCGAATGTTTTTGTCTGGCTTGAAAGTTTTTACCGCTTTGATAAGACCAACTGCACCTATAGAGATAAGGTCTTCATATTCAATTTTGCTGGATTCAAATTTTTTGGCAATAAAGGCAACAAGCCTTAAATTGTGTTCAATCAAGCGAGTAACCGCCTCTTGTGACCCCTGCTCTTTTTCAAGCAAAAGCATGCTTTCTTCATCCGAAGAAAGCGGTGGCAAAAATTCTTCATTGCCACAAACATAGCAGGCTATATGTCTTGTCAAAACATATTCTTTATGATGAAATATCCTGTAAAAGAAAAGTTTTATTTTAAATAATATTTTTTGCATACTCCCTCCTAAAATGTATTAAGCACCAAAAACAATTTGACTGTTTAAAAGCACATTGGCTTTAAAACTCTTTTCAAAACCCGAAAAAGTCAATGCAAGCGTTGGATTTTTTATCGAACGCTCTCCATTTAGCACAATTTCGTCAACAACAAAAGCCAGAATTTTGCTTCCGCTTCCTACTGAATTGACCTTGATATAATGCGCACAATTAATTTTGTCTTCGCTCGACTTTGCAAGCAAACTTACAAGAGAAATATCGCTATAGAGTTGTTTGAAGACCTTGTAATTAACAAAAATAATAGGTGATTTTGTAATGCTATCCAAAAGCACATTTCCGCTGTCTAAATATCCGTTTTCTTCAATCACCTTGCCGTTGGCTTTTATTTTGACAGAATAGGTAAAACTTTTGATTCGCTGTTGTCGATTGTGATAAAACAGCACAAATTTGACGAGCAAAAATATTGATAGGCTTGTAATGCTTACAACAAAAAGTGGATAAGTTCCAATAGCCTGTTCCAGCGCCAAACAACAACCGCCAAAAATAAATGTGAATATAAAAAAAGTGGATATGATAAACAAAAATTTTTTTATTGAATTAAATTTGAAAGATAAGCATACAATCAAGCAGGCTACAGAAAGTTGAAGCAAAATCTTGCTAAAAGAGGCAAGGTTGAAAAGCGGAACAATCAAAGCAATCAACGCGCCAAAGAGTGCGTTTAAAAACCAAAGAGTTGCCCTTTCTTTTACAAAATATGCCGTCAAATTTAAAATTAATGCATTTTGAAAAAAGTTTAATATAAGTGTTTGCTCTACAAAGATAAACATAAAATCTCCTAACATAAACAGCATAAAACAAACATTAAAAAAAACAAAACACAAAAAAGTCGAAAAGTTGAAGATATTTTTGTATTTTGTCTTCTTTTCAAAATCAAAATCTTTGCTAAAAACAAACTTAACTCCGCTAAAGAAAAATATAAGGAGTAAAGAATTTTAAAAAATTTTTTTTGCAACCCTTTATTCAAAACGAAATTAGGCAAAAAAAAACAAGCAGACTTAAAGTCTGCTTATATATTATTTTTTATTTCTTCTAAGTTTTTCAATCCAAGGTGGAACATTTGAAGAAATATCTATTCTAGATGAAGTTTTGTCTTCACTTGTTCTGCCAATTGAAACATTTGGATTTGCCATTTGTTCTTCTTTTTCTTTTTGAATATAGCCAGAGAACAAACTTCTTGCAGGCTGTTCTTTTTGTCCCATGTTTCCAATAGAGCGAGCGCCTTCCATAGTGCTGTCTTTCTTTTCTTTTTCTTCGGCATTTTTAAAGCCTGTTGCAATCAAAGTGATTTCAACTTCGTCATGCATATTTGGGTCAATGCTTGTGCCAAGAATAATATTGCAAGATGAGTCAACAACTTCTCTAACCAAAGAAGCAGCCTCGTTGACATCGTCTTGAGTAAGGTCGTCTCCGCCCTTAATATTGATAAGCAATCCCGTTGCTCCTTCAATTGTTGTTTCTAGAAGTGGAGATGCAACTGCTTGTTTTACAGCATCAAGCGCTTTGTTGTCGCCAGAGCCATACCCAATACCCATATGAGCAAGCCCTTTGCCCTTCATGATTGTTGTAACATCGGCAAAGTCAAGATTGATAAGTCCAGGATAAACGATAAGGTCGCTAATTCCTTGAACACCTTGTCTTAAAACATCATCTGCAAATCTAAAACTTTCAGATAATGGAGTTTTCTTTGGAACAATTTGAAGAAGTTTCTCGTTTGGAATAACAACTAAAGAGTCAACATATTTTCTCAAGTTTTCCAAACCTTCTTCTGCATTTTTGGCTCTAATAGGTCCTTCAAATGCAAATGGTTTTGTGATGACTGCAACGGTAAGAATGCCCATCTCTTTTGCAATCTGCGCAATAACAGGAGCGGCACCCGTTCCTGTTCCTCCACCCATACCTGCAGTAATGAAAAGCATGTTTGTGCCTTTAAGCATATCTGTAATAGATGCCTTGCTCTCTTCAGCCGCTTTTTGACCAATTTCTGGTTTAGCGCCTGCGCCAAGCCCACCGGTAAGTCTTTCACCGATTTGAAGTCTAGTTTCTGCTTTGCTTATAAGAAGAGATTGTTTGTCAGTGTTGACAGCAACAAATTCTGCAGAAGAAACACCTGCATCAATCATTCTGTTGACAGCGTTATTTCCACCGCCACCAACACCTACAACTTTTATTTTAGCAACAGAAGTTCTCATCATATCGTTATCCATAGTTCACCCCTTTCTATAACTTACCCCTATTGTAATACAACTTTTGAAATTTTGCAATCATTTAAAGCAAAATTTTTTGATAAAATGCATAAATTTTCATTTTTTTTGTAATTTATACATTTTACAAGCCCACTTTATTGCTCTAACTTACCCACTTTTATTGCTCTAAAGCCAGGTTTACAAGCGAATAAATAGATGCAAGTTCTGGTTTATCTTTTGCAGGCAACGGTGGAACACCATATTTTACATTTCTTCCAAGACATTTGGCAAGAAAGTCGCGTCCGCCCTTGATTTTGCTTATTCCAGCACCTGTCAAATAGACTGGCAAATAATTTATATAACTTTTAGAAAACAGTTGGACACATTTTGAAACTGCTTGAGCAATTTCTTCTATTCTGTATGACACAATTTCATTTGCACTGCCAAGCGGAATCTTGATTGTTTTGCCAAGGTCGGTGGTAAGGTCATAATAGTCATTGCTTCTTCCTTTCAAAGAAAGAATGATTTTGCTTTTAAGTCTTTCCGCTTCGCTTATAGATATATCGAAGGCTTCCGAAAGGTCATTTGTTATAAAACCGCCACCCCTTGAAAAACTTGCCATGTTGCTTAATCCCTCGCCCTTTACAAAGCAAGCGCTTGTTGTAAGGTCTCCAACATCAATAACAAGGCAGAAATCTTCTCTTTCTTCTTTGGTTGTAACAAAAAGTGCTTGTGCAAGAGGTTCAGAGATATATTCAACCGCTTCAAATTCATTTGCAGAAACAATTTTATTAAATAGGTCGATAAAAGTGCGGTTTGCATAAATAATTGAAAGATTTGCCGAAATTGAGATTGCGTTTTCGCCGATAGGGTCAAAAGAAACCCTGCCCTCATCCAGCAAATATGACAAAGAATTGACGGACAAAATTTCAACATTGCGGTCTTTTGCCTTTTCACTTGCCATATAGAAAAGAGCATCTATGTCTTGCTGTTTGATTTTGCGTCTGTTGCCAAGGTTTAAAGCAACCGTTGTTGTGGAAACCGAAGAAAACTCGGCTGGCACGCCAATAAAAACTTTTTTTGTATCTTCTTCCTTGCAATCAAATTCGGAAATCACTTGAGAAAAGATTGTTGACAATTTTTCCGGTTCCAAAAATTTACCTTCATAAAAACCGTCATAAGCAATTTCCTTGTATGCTTTGACAACAAAAGTGTTATTAAGCCCACGCCCTGCAAGCATTGCTCGCAAAGCCGAAGAACCAAGTTCAAAAACCAAAACTTTTTCTTTTTTCATAAACCACCAATAAAATAAAATGTGCGCACATGTGCATTTATAGTAATATTTTAATATATAAAAGAGAAGATGTCAAATATAAAAAAGGGCAAATCGAAAAATTTGCCCAAAATATTTTTGATATTCAAAATTGTATTTGCTCTTAAGTCTTAAAAAATTAACCGCAAATTTGCCAAAATCAAACAAAAATAGCAGGCAGTTAAAATTATTTTTATGGCAAAATGTTAAAATAGCAATCGCTTTCTGTGTGCTGTGTATAGTCATAATAGTTGTTTACAACAATTGTACAACCGTTTAAAACTTCTTCTGTCCACCTCTCACCAGATGCCATCTCTTTTCCTATCAAAGAGTATAGGTTTGAATAGACAGACAAAAACATATTAAGTTTATATTTTAATCCATAAGTTGCATTTTTAATTTGCACAGTTTGTCCACTAAATAGTTTCAAAACCGCGGTTGTTTGGTTTTGGTTGACAGCATCATCAAACTCATCAACAAGTTTTATTGATGAGATAAGTGAAATCTGCTCTGTCAAAGTTCTGTTGCACTCAAAAAGTGCAGAATATATGTCAATAAAATTTTCAATTTCAAGATAATCTCCAACTTGATAATCCTTTTCGGCAATAAGAGCGTCTTCAAACAGCATGGCATTTTCACGAGTAGAAATAAAGTTTTGCTCCTGCCTTAAGATGCGCAAATTTTGGTCGGTGATAAAAGTTGCATTATTATATGAAAAAGCATAAACTTCTTGACGCTCGGCAATGTGGACAACAAAAGTTGATGGAAAAACTGTTTCTATATTGACAACTTCAATATAAGGCGACAGACTTTCAATTTTTTCACTATAGCCATTTTTGCCATGAAAGAAAACACTTGCACCAAAAGAGAAATCTCCGCCGTCAACAATTTCTTCATCTGTTAAAGTTATATTTTTATGAGATGTGCGATAGTCAACTTCCACTTTTTTGAGAGAAAAAACGGTAAAAGACAGCGCCACCAGCACTGCAACAATCACCATGAGGACAGAAACAGAAATAACTATTCTCTTTGTTTTTTTGCTCATACATTATTATTTTAATGTATTTTTAACACAAAAACAAGAAAAAATCACATAAAAATCAAATTCTTTTTATATCTGCACCAAGTTTTGCAAGTTTATTTTCAATATGAAAATATCCTCTGTCTATATACTCTGCCCTGTTGATTGTGGTGTAACCTTCGGCAACAAGAGAAGCGAGAACTAAACTTGCTCCACCGCGCAAATCTGTTGCGACAACATCTGCACCAAAAATTTTATTTTTTCCACGAACAATACAAATTGAAGACTTGAAAAGGATATCACATCCCATTTTTAACAACTCTCCAACATAGTTAAATCTGTTTTCAAAAACATTTTCAAACACCAAACTGCACCCATTTGCAACAGAGGCAAACGCCACAATTTGCGGTTGAAGGTCGGTTGGAAAACCAGGATAGACAGAAGTTTCAACTTCTTTAAAACTTTCAAGACGCTTGGGCGCTGTAAGCGATATAAAATCTTTTCCGCTATCTATCAAACAGCCACAAGTTTTGAGTTTTTCAATCAAAGCGCTGTTATGCGAGGCTATGGCGTTTTTAAGTAAAATTTCTCCACCCGTCATGGCTCCTGCAATCAAAAATGTGCCACATTCAATTCTATCTGGAATGGCTTGATAACAACAACCATAGAGTTTTTCAACGCCACAAACAGTTATAACATCACTTCCAGCCCCCTCAATTTTAGCCCCGCATTTGTTTAAAAAGTTTGCAAGGTCAACAATTTCCGGCTCTTTTGCGCAGTTAAAAATTTTGGTAGTTCCTGGCAACAAAGCACAAAACATTATAACATTTTCTGTTGCGCCAACACTTTGAAAAGACAAAAACACCTCTGTCTTTTCTCTCTTCAACTTTTCACCATAGATATATCCATTTTTTTCTATAATCTTGCAACCCAATTCTTTGAGGGCTGTCAAATGAATATCTATAGGGCGAAGCCCAATGTCACACCCACCTGGATATGCCACCTTTGCCCTGCCTAGTCTTGCCAAAAGTGGACCTAGCGTGAAGATTGAAGAGCGAACAGGGCTTGCAAGTTGATGAGAGATTTCGCATGCCGACAGACTGGAACAATCAATTTCAAGAAGGTCTTTTTTTCTGTTTACTTGTGCGCCCAAAGATTTTAAGATGTCGCACATTGCTTCAACATCGGTATAGGCCGTGGCTTTTTTTATAACAACTTTACCTTCAACCAAAATACACCCAGCAAGAATAGGAAGCAAGGCATTTTTTGCAGAATCTATTTTGACTTCTCCACAAAGGCGATTACCGCCATTAACAAACAATTTCTCCATAACTAGATATATGAAAAATTACCTATATTTGACAAAGTTTAAAAACATGTCTTTGTGTATACTATTCAAACTTTATTTTTAAACAACCCTTTTGAAAAACTCAAATATACCTTTTTATCACCCCGCCCCTTGTTTTGTTTTAACACATTAAGACAAATTCCAATTCCAGCCATAAACACAGATACAGATGTTCCACCGCTAGAAATGAAAGGCAACGGTAATCCCGTAGGTGGAATAGAGCCTGTTACAACCGCAATGTTTAGCAGTGTTTGCACCCCTATAATAAACGCAATGCCGGCAACAAGCATAGCCCCAAACCTATCCTTCGCGTTAAGGCTAATTTTGATTAGGCTATAAATGAGCATAACAAACACACTCATAAGGCCAATAAGTCCAACAAAGCCAATCTCTTCGCCAATAATAGACAAGATAAAATCAGATTCTGCAAATGGCAAAAAGAGATATTTCTGGCGTGAATTGAATAGCCCAACCCCAAAAAAGCCACCACTGCCAAGACTGTACAACGATTGAATAAGTTGAAAGCCTTCTCCTTGTGGAGATGCCCAGGGGTCAATAAATGCCATCAACCTTCTTAATCTATATGGTTCAAGCACAACGAGCAAAGGCACAACTGCACAGGCTGGAAGTGAAAACATTATGGTGTGCTTTTTGCTTATGCCTCCAATAATTAGCATAAAAAGAGTAACAAAGCCAATGCACATGGTAACGCTCATGCTAGGCTCAAGCATAGTCAAAATGCAAATCACTCCAGCCACTGCCAGCACAGGGATGAGCCCTTTGAGTGATTTGACTTTATCGTGATTGTCAGACATATAACCAGCAATAAAAATCACAAGTGCAAACTTTGCAATTTCAGAAGGTTGAATTGAAAACCCCAAGATAGAAATCCAGCGTTTTGCGCCATAACTTTCCATGCCAAGACCAGGAACAAAAACCAGTACAAGCAAGATGATTGAAAGAACAACAATCCAGGTTTTATATTTTTTTAAGATATGATAATCCACAAAACTAAAAAATATCATGGCAAATATGCCTAAAACAACACCCAAAATTTGTTTAAACAGAAAAAAATATTGATTGCCGTAGTGATAGTCGGCACTATAATAACTTGCACTATAAACCATAAGGCAACCAAATGATGTGAGTGCCAACACAAGACAGACAATTTTTACAATTTGCAAAGAGCAAGGGCTAAATCTATTGCATTTCGATTTTTTCAAAGTTGCCAAGCATAATCTCCTTAAAAACTTCTCCCCTTACAGCATAAGAAGAGAATTCATCAAAACTTGCGCAGGCTGGTGCGAGCAAAATTTTTTGTCCTTTCGAGGCATTTTCTTTTGCATAAAAAGTAGCACCTTTCATGCTTGAAAAAGATTTTGGACTATATCCATATTTTTTTGCACAGTCAAAAACTTCTTGAGCACATTGCCCAAAGCATAAAACTTCTTCAAAGTCGTATCCAGAAGAAAAAATTTCATCAAACTCAAAATCTTTATTCTGTCCACCAATAAGAAGAACAATTCTCTTTTCTCCCAGCGCTTCTATTGCACTTTTACAAGCGAAAATATTTGTCGCCTTTGAATCATCAAACACATCGGCCCCATTAACTTTGCCTAAATACTCCATTCTGTGATGAGGTGCTTTAAACTCTAAAATCGCACTCTTAATAAAGCAAGGTTTTATTTTGCAGGCTACAGAAATTGCTACGCTTGCCAAGGTGTTTTCCAAATTTTTCTCACCAAAAAGCGGGATATCGTTGCAAGAAATTATTTTGGTTTTATTAAAATAAATTGCGCTATTTTTTATAAAAACACCTTTATTTAGCATTTTTTTTGAAAAAAACAGTGTTTTTTTATTCAAATACAGTTGTCGCGTTATATTATCATCATAATTTAATATAATTTTTTGCTTTTTCGGTTTTGAAATAATTTTCTTTTTTACCCTTACATATTCTTCAAAACTACCATGTCTATCAAGATGGTCTGGCGCAAGATTTAACACACAAGCAATGTCGGGGCAAAAATATTTTGAAAGTTCAAGTTGAAAATTGCTAACTTCGGTTATTACATAACTTTTATTGTCACTCTTGCTTGCAATGCTGGTTACAGGAAGTCCAATATTTCCACATACAAAGCAAGTTTTGCCAGCCTTTTTAAAAATATCTCCCACCATGCTTGTAACTGTCGTTTTCCCATTTGTGCCAGTAATTCCAATCACTTTTCCTTTGCAAAACAAAAACCCCAGGTCTAATTCACTTATCACAGGTATTTTATTTGCAATAAAAAAAGAAATCAAGTCGTTTCCCCTAACTTTTATCCCAGGACTAACAACCACAAGGTCAAATTTGTTTAAGGTTGGTGACTTTTCATAACTATAAAAAGAGGAAAACTTGTTTTCATCATCATAGATGCTTACGCATGCACCATTTTGATGCAAAAGCCTTGCCGCCGATTGACCGCTTGCACCCATTCCATAGACTAAAACATTTTTCCCTCTCAATTTCAACATATCATAAAACTCCTAAAAGCGCCATGTAGAGTATAAGTAAACATAGACCTAGCACCATTGTTATTAATATATATACTAAAACAATTCGATTTTCATGCACGCCTTTTTTCTCAAAATGATGATGAAGTGGAGCCATGAGAAAAATTCTTTTTCTTGTCCTTTTGTAATGCAAAACTTGTATGATATCGGAAAGCGCAGTAATGACAAACAAAAAACCAATAATTGGCATCAAAAGTTCTGTGGAAGACAAAACAGCCATGCTTGCCATAAGCCCACCAAGTGCAAGCGAACCTGTGTCGCCCATAAAAATTTTTGCAGGAAAACAGTTGACTATCAAAAAAGCAAGCAAAGCCCCCACTGTTGCAAAAGAGATAAGGGCATATTGAGAAAAGCCTAAAAGCACCAATATAAGCCCAAAAAAGAGAAAATAAACTGCATTCACGCCACCCGCAAGCCCATCTAGCCCATCAATAAGGTTTACAGAGTTTGTAACTGCAACAAAAAAGAAAACAATAAATGGAATAACAAACACTCCCAAATCGATGTTTAAACCAAAAAATTCAAGTTTTCCACCGATGTTTAGATATACATAAATGGCAATAACAAGCGAAATGGCAACTTGTCCGATTATTTTTTGATAAGGTTTCAATCCTTCATTTTTATGAAATTTTATTTTGATAAAATCATCTAAAAAACCAAGCAATCCATAGGCAAACATGGTTGTCAAAACAAGAATTGAACCAACAACCTCTCCTCGCAAGAAAAACAAACTTGAAATAATAATTGCAAAGATAAAAATTAGCCCGCCCATTGTTGGCGTTCCGCTCTTGCCTGCATGCTTGTCCACATAGTGCAAAATGGTTTGCGACAGATGAAACTTCTTGCACAGTTTAAGAAGCGGGAAAGACAGTAAGATGCCTAGTATAAGCGCAAGCAAAAAAGCCATATAATATTTTAGCATAATTTCCTCCTAAAATATTTTATGGCAATTTTATTTATTTAGTCTAAATTATCAAAATTAATCTTTAAAAGGATAATTTTTATCTTTTTTTAATGGTTTTTTCAAAGAACGCGCATAATTGTATACAACTTCAAAATCACTAAACGGATATTTTTTTCCTTCAATTTCTTGATAACATTCTGCTCCCTTTCCTGCAATCACAATGGTGGTGTTATTCTTGTATTTTTTCATTGCTTTTTCAATCGCCTCTTGCCTGTTTGGTATAGTCGCACATTTTTTGATTGTTCCCGCTTCAATTTCTTTAATAATATCTTCGGGCTTTTCAAAGCGCGGATTATCACTTGTTATAATAACATCGTCTGCATAAGTAGATGCAATTTGTCCCATAATTGGTCGTTTTTTTCTATCACGATTGCCACCACATCCAAAAATACAAACCAACTTGTTGTTTGATATGCTTCTTGCTGTCTTTAAAACCTTTTCCAGTCCATCTGGAGTATGTGCATAATCAATAATGATATTTTTACCTAAAATATTGATAATATTAAATCTGCCTTCAACTGGCGCAAGAGTTTTTATGCCCTTTTGTATAGCCTCTTTCTCTATGCCTATAGAGCGAGTTACTGCAATGCCTGCAAGCAAATTTTCAACATTATATTCTCCCACAAGATTGCTGTCAATTTCAATTTTTTCACCTAAAAAATCGCAGACAAAATGGCTCCCTTCAAAATTTGTAACGATATCATAGCCACAAACATCAAAAATTTTCCCCTTGCCGTAACAAATTGTTGGCACATGTGGTTTATACATCAAAAGTTTTCCATATTTGTCTTCGCCAAAAACAATGCCAAGTTTAAGAAATTTTGGAGTAAAAAAAGACAGTTTTGCATCTGCATAATTTTTCATATCACCAAAAAAGTCCAAATGGTCTTCTGTGATATTTGTCAAAACACCTTCTTCAAACTTAACCCCCTCCAGTTTGTCAAGATAAAGCGCATGGGCGGAAACTTCCATAACCACATATTCCACGCCATCATCTTTCATGCTTTTAAACAAACTGTGCAGTTGGTATGGATCTGGAGTAGTCATAGATGTGTTTACTATCTCGCTATTATATCTTGCTCCCAAAGTGCCGATAACTCCAACTTTTTTTCCACCAGCACGCAAAATGTTTGAAATTATACTGCAAGTTGTGGTCTTGCCGTTTGTGCCAGTTACACCTATGAGTTTTAGATTTTCACAAGCTTTGCCAAAAAAGTTTTTGCACATAAGTGCATAGGCTTTGCGAACATTGCCAACTTGAACAACATTGTCAAACGGAAGTTTTTTCTCACTCACAATAACAGATGCCCCTTTGTTTACAGCCTCAAGCGCAAAATCGTTTCCATCAAAATTTTGACCTTTCATTGCAACAAAAACATCACCAAAGCCAACTTCTTTGCTATTAATTTTTATGTCAACCATGTCCCCTTTAAGATTACCTTCTACAATATCAATCCCGTCAAACAAATCTTTTAATAACATTTTTCCTCCTTAACCAAAATGATACTACAAACTTTGTGCAAATTTATTTTAAAAACAAAAGAAGGCAAAAAGGTTGCAAATTACAAAAATTTCGCCATATTTTGCATTTTTTATGAAAAAATTGTTGATTTAACTTATTTTTTTCTTTGTTTTCCAGAGAGCGCAATAAAACTTTCAATTGCCTTGCTGTCAAATTTATAAAGTTCCTGCCCCCTTCTCTCCTGTTTTTCTTTGCCTTCTGCAATAAGCACAGAAATAAGGTCTTCAAAGGAGCCATCAAACATATTAAAGGCAAGTGAGCCTGGAATAGAATTTAATTCGTTTACATACAATGTCTTGCTTTTTCTGTCATACAAAAAATCTACGCGCACAACCCCATCGCATCGGCAAGCCTTGTAAGAAGCCACAGCTTCTTTTTTGATTTTTTCAAGCAAAGCCTTTTCAATTTCCACCTTACCTTCTTCTCTTTCTTTAATATATTTGTCTTCAAATGTATAAAACCTTTCTTTTTTTACTTTGCCAACTTTCCCGCTCAAAACTGTATCATTGATTTTGATAACTGCACAACTGTACTCATCTGCATTTGACAGATATTTTTCCACAAGCACTCTTTCATCATAAAGAAAAGCCTCATCAATTTGTTTTTCAAGTTTTGCTTCGTTTTCACATATGCTAATACCAACAGAACTGCCAAGATTTGCTGGTTTTATAATGCAAGGAAAGGATAGTTTTTGTTTTATTTTTTGCAAAATTTTTAGCTTAAAATGTTGATATTCCCATTTGTCAAATTGCACATATGTCAAATTGCGTATATGCTTATATGCAAGCATAAGTTTTGTAAGGGTTTTATCCATTGTCAAAACCGAACTTGCAATATCACAAGATGAGTAAGCAATAGATGCAAGTTCCAACAACCCTTGAATAGCACCATCTTCTCCACCATGGCCATGCAAACACAGCAGGGCGCAGTCAACTTTTATATGTTTTTTTATTTTATTGTTTTTCAAAATAACAAAGCATTTTTCTTTAAAATCAATGCTAACAAATTGCGGATTTTTAACACGCTTTGCAAAATCTATATAAGTTTGGGCTTCCATAAGATTATCTGCACTCATGAGCACACCTTCATGTGTTATATAAACAGGAAAAATTTGATAGCCCTTTGGAATTTTTTTCATAGCCTGCAGTGCGGTGATGATTGAAATGTCATGTTCAACACTTCTTCCGCCAAAGATAACGGCAACAGTTTTCATAAACACCTCCATAAAGTTGATTATAGTTTAGGTTAGACTAAACATTCAAAAACAAAATCAAAGCAAAAAAGTTTTAAGAAAAAGCGCGCAAAAAGTTATTTAAAATTTATCTATAATTATCTGGCAGGTCATTTTCAAATAAAATCACAGAATTTTCATTTACAATAAGTTTTAAAATTTCTTCTTGCTTTGCTCTTGTGTTTGCAAAAAAGATGTTGTTTTTATTAAAATTGTGCGAAATTGCACCAGAATATATATCATTTTTGTTAATTTCGTTCATAATTACAATAAAATCTGCAACATCGGCAATTTTTGTGCCTATCTTAAAATTTGTCATAGATTGCTTTTCTCCCAGTTCTACAATGCCGGGTGTTACCACAATTTTTTTCCCTTTAAAGATTGAAAGCACATCAAGCGCTTCGTTGAAACCAATTTCGTTGGAATTGTAAGAATCATCAATCACCACAGGTCTTGACTGCATCAGTTCCAATCTGTGCGCTGTCGGAGATAAGGTTGAAATGGCGTCAACAATATCTTGCAAGGAAACATTTAACAAATATGCAACAGTTGAAGCAGTAACAATGTTGTCAATATTGCATTTTCCAAGCAACCGAGTTTTTACACTGCAACTTTTTCCGTCTATAACAAGACTAAATTTACTGCCATGTTCATCACATGAAATATCTTTTGCATAGCCAAAACTGCCTGGTCTGTTTGTTAAAAATTTGTTACCTTTAAAGCGATTGTAAAGATTTAAGGATGCTACCGAATCTCCATTAAAAATTGCTTGCCCAGAAGAAGAAAGGCTTTCAATCAATTCAAACTTTGTATTTTCAATTTCACTTTCGCTTCCAAAACTTTCAAGATGTGCAATTCCAATTGTTGTTAAAACCGCAATGTCTGGCATAACAATTGATGCAACTTTTTTAATATCATATCTATAGCGCGCACCCATTTCGGCAATAAAGATGTCATGGTCATCAAGTTTTTCTAAAATGGTTTTTGTAACCCCCATCTCTGTGTTGTAATTTAACGGGGTAGCACAAACTTTATACTCTTTTTCCAAAATATGAGTTAAAATATTTTTTGTGCTAGTTTTACCATAACTGCCTGTTATTCCAATTTTTATAATTTTTTTCTTTTTTAATTTGTTTTTTGCACGCTTTATATAGACAAGTTTTATCAAATTTTCAAAAGGCAAAAGCAAATAGTGCACAATAATAACAAGCAAAGAGGAAAGTAAAAAGACAACAACTATATTCAAAATAATAAGGGCAACGCTTTTGACAAAAAACAATATTAAAAAAATAAGGCCAAAACTTACTATAAAAAAAGTAACAGAAAATCTTATCATTCTTTTTGTCCAATGAATTTTGTTTTTATCTCCCAGTGCAAAATGAAAAAGCAAAACATCATTCAAAAATGGTGAGATTTTGTAGCCATTTAGTTGATACATTTTAAAATATAACAACGACCAAAGAAAAAACAAAATTGAAAGTGGACATGTGATTATAAGAGCAATCATGCATTTTCCTCCCAAAATTTACTTAAAAATTTATAGACTAAAAGCGGATTTGTTAAAAAGCAAAAGTGCCCAGCATTCTTAATAATCTCAAGTGATGAATTTGAAATGATTTTTTTTAATTTTTTTGCCATATAAAGCGGAGTTTCACTGTCTTTTTCACCCCAAATTATCAAACAAGGGCAGTGCATATTTTGATAATATGATTGTAAATCTTCATTTACAATGCTGTTAAAAGTTTTTTTCATGTTGTCATCAAGCATTATATAGTCTTTCGAGCCCAAGTTTAATGTGCTTCTGCCAAGTTTTTTTAAAAGTTTGTATTTATAAATTTTATAATAATATTTCAAACTTCGTTTTGGCTTTAAACCTGCACTACCAATTAAAATGCAAGAATGCACAAGTGAGCATTTGACGGATGCCAAAATGGCTACAATTCGGCCACCAAATGAATGCGCCAGTATGTTACATTTTTCTATGCCCAAATGTTCACATAAACTCATGAGCAAAGCAACATATGTGTAAATCGTAAAATTTTCAATCGTTTTTTGACTTTTGCCAAATGGTGGAAAATCAATGCAAAGAAAAGAGCGGTCTGGAAAATTCTTCCAAATGCCTTCAAAAATTTGACTATCCACTCCCCAACCGTGCAACAAAAGAATGGGTGTTTTGCTTTGCCCATTTTTAAAAGAATAATAGACCTTTGTGCCACAATAGTTATAAAACATAGTATTTTTTATGATTTTAAAATCAATATGTTGAAAGATTTTGCAAAAATTAACTAAAACTTTTAAAAATTGTTTGTATTTTTTTTTAAAAAATAGTATTATATATTTAGCCGTAAGGTAATTTAGACAAAAGGAAGGTATAAGGACTTGAAAATCACAGATGTAAGAATTAGACTTGTTACTAAAGAGGAGTTAAAACTTAAAGCCGTTGCTTCAATCACTATTGATGAATGCTTTGTAATCCATGACATCAAAGTTATTGATGGCAAAGAAGGACTTTTCATTTCAATGCCAAACAGAAAAACTCCAAATGGTGAATTTAAAGACATTGTTCACCCAATCAACACAGAAACAAGAGAAATGATAAAATCTGCTGTTTTAGAGGCTTATGAAAAAGCAAGCGTTGAAGGTGTTGAATAATTTTTAAAATTATTTTGGCAAAACAAAAACAAGCACAACTGTGCTTGTTTTTTAGTTTGTAAAATTTTTTTAAATTTTTATTATTTTAATTATTCTAAATATTTTTATCACTTTTATTTTTTTTGTATTTTTTTATTTTTAATATTTTAATATATTATCTTCCAAATTTTTTGGTTTAATTTTGATTTATTATGTTTTTTTAGATATTTTATCAATTTTCATGCTTATTATTTTTACAGACTGTTTTTCCAACCTTTATTTTTTTGACCTTTTGATATATTTAAAAAATATAAACTTTGCTTCAACTGTTTTTACATCAACAAGTTGCCATTATCGGTCTTTATAACTTTCAAAATATTTTCTTCTCCTCCATCTGCAACATTAAAATAGAAATAATAAGTATTTTCATCTTTTGTTGCCTCCACCTCATAGCATACCACTTCTCGATTATAATCTAATGGAGAAAGAACAAGTCGTGATTGAACAATGGTAAATTGATTTGAAACTTTTGCTTCCGCTTCTTTTTTGGTCAAACTCCCCTTGTCAAGCGCGCGCGATGTATGATTTGTAAAATATGTTGTTGCATCATAACCCACAACTGTTCCGCTTGTCATGTCAATTTTGACTTTTACAAGGTCTGGATAAAGAATAATGCCATTTTGGACAGGCGCAATGTTAAGATATATGTCATCATATAGAGAATCGCTCCAAACGAACTCTCCATTTTCTACGCCATTGTTTTTTGCAAATTCTAGAGCAATTTGTTTTGCATCATCCTCGCTAATAGATTTATCTCCAACTTTGCCAGCCCCACTAACTGTCAAAATATGTCCACCTATTTTTGTAACTTGAACATACAATTGTTCTTCATCTGCATTTACAACTCTAAAGTTGTAGGTTTCAAACTTGCCTTTTGTGGTGTTTTCATAATTTATATCTGTAACATTCTTAAAATGTTTTTCAATCTTGGCTTCTGCATCTTCTTGCGTTACATCTTTTCCACTCAAACCTTTAACTTCACTGTTTACAACAGAATCGGAGAAAGGTCCATCATAAATCATTGTTGGATATTTCACATCAAGGTCTGTCATTTGCGAAATAATATTAGTAAAGTTTGTGCTTCCGTCTTCATTAAAAGTGCTATCATCTAATATTGAATATCCTTGTTGCATTTTTCTTGCAAAGTTGTTAAGTTCATTCTTTAGAGTTAAAACATTTTGATAAACCTCTTCAAGTGTGTCAAGTTCGCTTTCGCTTAAAGTTGAGCCCTTTGCAATCTTATCGGAAAGCGTGCTTGTGTATCCATAAATTTGATTGACCATCTTGACCATATCATAAATGTTACTTTGCGACAATGGCAATCCTGCAACAGAAATTTGGGCTTCATTTGATGCTTTTGCAACCGAATTTAAAAGTTTGCTTTGGTAACTTGAGCCAGAACTTGCAAGCACTTTAGAAAGGTCATTTTCTGCCGTATTAACGCTATCAAGCAAATTATAGAAATTTTTTTCATACACATTTTCAAGGTCATATTTCAAACTGTCATTTTGTGCTTGAGAAATCCCATAGGCAACCCCTAAACCAATTGTAGAAAGCGCAAAAATAGATGTAAAAACTGCCAAAGTTTTTATCGTTTTGTTTTTCTTTTTAATGTTTTTCTTTGAAATTTCATTATTTTTTGCCAAATTTGTGTAATTTGAAGTGCTTTTTTCATTTTTTATGCCAAAATTGGTATCAATTTCAAGAGATTTTGTTTGTTCGTCTTTCATCTTGTTTTGCCTCCTTATCTTGCAAATATGTGTTTTCCAATGGTAACAACTTGCTCTCTAGACCAAATCCAAGAACTTGTTGCGGTTGCAGGGTTAAAATAATATATACAACCATAAGTTGGGTCCCAGCCATTCAATGCGTCTTGTGCTGCTTTGTAAGCGGTTTCATTTGGTGTCAAATTTATCTGTCCATCGTCAACTGCAGTAAACGCATATGGTTGATAAATCACCCCAGCAATTGTGTTTGGAAAAGATGCGCTTTTAACTCTATTCAAAACTACGGCGGCAACGGCAACTTGTCCTGTATAAGGTTCGCCACGGGCTTCTGCATAAACACATCTTGCAAGTAAGTTAAGGTCGCTTGACGAAATTGAAGAACTTGACCCCGACAAAGTCATTCCAAGTGCGGCCGCTGTTTTAGGTCCAATAATTCCATCAACAGAAAGCCCATTTTTGCTTTGAAAATACTTTACCGCTTTGATTGTAAGTGGTCCATTTAATCCGTCAACATTGCCGGTATAATATCCCCATCGTTTAAGTTTTGTTTGTGCCGTTCTAAGTTCCGAACTTGTGATTGCCTGCGTCTGTGTATAGTCTGCATCTAAAAAAGAAAAATATGTAACGGTTGCCCCAGCCAGTGATAGCATTAAAACAAACGCAAGCGAGAGAGAAGCAAAAAGTCTTTTTTTCATAAAATCCTCCTATCATGAAAATACACTTTTAATTATCTCCCAAATTTGCGAAATATATACAATATTGTCAATTTTTTTTGTTTCTGTAAAACAGAATGCAGGAAAAACAATACACCACCAGTTGTCCCCCTCTCCACTTCCAAGATTTAAAATTAATGCATCATAGTAGCCTTCATTCAAAGTTATATCTTGATAAGTTCGGGTTGGGAAATATTCATTATCAATCTTTGCCTTGCCTTTGTAGTCAAAACCATTTTCTTGAAGAACTCTATTTGCAACTTCTTCAATCATATCAAAGTTATTCGTTATAACGCTTTTTGCTTCTTCAAAACTTTCCACATTTGCAAGAATAGGAATAAGTGCTTCTACCACTTCATCTTTCACCTTATACTTAACTTCTTGGTCGGCTTGTGAATTTGAATTTGCCCTAATATGTATTCTTAAATATTGCGCATTTTCTGTGCTCGTGAGGCCAGATAGCGCCAAGATTAATGTAATTGCAATCACAGAAATTGAAATCAAAATATACTTCATAATTTTTTCTCCGAGTGTGTTATTTCACAAAAAAGCGGAAAATATATAAAAATTTTTGTGAAATTGAGTCAAAAAACAATAAAAAATGCAAAACCAACTCGATTTTGCATTTTTGTTTTAGAGGATTTCAAATTTTAACCTTGATAGTATAACACAATAGAACTGTCTTCTTCAAGTGGGAAAGCCGTCTCTGGATTTTGTGCCGTAATTTGCTGTACCGGAACATGCACCATTTTTGCAAGGTCCCAAGCAGACTGTCCAGAATGAGCAAAAACAACTTCCATGGCATAATCCCGTTCCGCAAGAGGCTCGCTTACGCTTGCATCGGAAATCACCGCCATAACCTTGTCATAATAACAACATATTGCCACTTTTATTTTTGCATCATAATACAAGTCTCTCCCTTTTTTCACAACCACATCAACATCGGTCAAAATGGTAGAGGCAATCAAATCTAATTGGCAGGTGCCATCAAACTTTTCGCTAAAAGAAAAAGGAATTTCAACTTGCACACTATTTAAAGAATTGCTCTCATCATTAAGATATACAACATTTGTTTTGGCAATTCCTTCAATCATAATTTGCTCATCTTGCAAATATACATTTGTTAAAGTAACACCATTCCCGCTAGCAAACAGAACCATATCCACGCGAGGAGCATCGTCCTCCAGTGTCAAACTGCCTTCAATTTTATCATCAACAATCTTGATAGGACATACAACAGAATTTTCAAAAGACTCGGTTGTAACATTTATTTCTTCTTTGGTGCTGTATAGGTCGCAAACAACCGTTATAACTTCATTTTTATACACCTTTACATTTGCTTTGACAGGAACTTTGACAGTAAGTTTTTGTCCACTGTCATCATTTTCAATTTCAGTTGTAACGCAATCTTCTTTAACGCAAAGATATGCTTCTACAATCTCCTCTTTTTCGGCGCCATCAACTTCCACTTCTTCTTTAAAAGTTTCGTCAATATAAAAATTTTCAAACTTGTCTTCATCGGTCAAATATAAAACTCGCGTCAAAACATTGCCTTGAATAGAAACAAATCCCGTGCCACTTTCCACATTTTTCAAAAGAACTTGGCTTTCGGTAGACAATAATTTTTTGATATTTTCTTTTATGCTAACACTTGACTCAACTTCAAAAGTGCTTTTTGTAGATGCCACAAGTTTAACAACTTCGATTTCTTCACTTTGCGTGCAAATATCATTGTCGTCAACGCCAATGACTGCCACATCTTTTTCAAATGAAAGAACGCCCGACTGGTTTATATTGACAACCAATCTCACCATATCTCCAGAAACACTTTCAACCTCGCTGTCTACAACTTTCAAAACAATCAAAGCGTCCCCACCGCCCACAATGTCGTTAGACTCAAATTTTGAAGAAAAAGAGCAAGAGTGGCAACTAGAATTTATTTCTCCATCAGTTGTCATATAGATGATTTTAAGGTCAACTGTTCCAGAATAATTAACAATTCCGTTTAAAACTTCAACCGCATCATCGTTTGCCTTAACTCCGACAGACAAAATTTTATCAATCTCGCATCCCAGAGAGACATTGCATTCAACTGCAAAGTCGCTAGAAGGAAGTTTTATCTTTTTTGCAACCGAAAATTTATTAGTTTCAAATGCCATTTTACCCTCCAAAACATTTACGAGATATATTTACGAGAAGTTTTTAAAAATTATGACTAAAATGTTTAAAATATCAAAAAAATGTCAATTAATAAAATCATCAAAGGCAGAAATTGCTTGCAAGAGTTAGTCCAATGTTAATTCAAACAGTGATGCTATGCGACAGCATAGAAATTCGATAGAATTTTAAAAATTTTATGTTAATAAAATTTTTGCATCACATAGTTCATATCAGAGGTGAAATATGAGAAAAGCATTAATGAGTTTGGAAGAGATTAAAACAAAAATTCTGGCACTTAAAGGGAGCCAAGTGGAAATGAATGTCAATCGCGGAAGAAAAAAGATAGAGGCCGTCAATGGCGTTATCCGCGATGTATACCCTAGCGTCTTTACTGTTGAAACAACCATGTCAAAAATTCAAACCTTCTCCTATTATGATGTGCTGTGTGGAAATATCAAATTAAAAGAAATTGATATATAAATTTTTTCTATTTGTTAAAAATATATAAATTTTCTATAATTATTAAAGATAAAATAAAATTAATATTGACAAAATTGTCATCAATCAAATCAATAAATAAAAACAAAAAATTAAAAATAAATTAATAAAATAAATAAAAATATTAAAATTATCTAAAATGGAATAAAAAAACAGGTCAATTTTAAATTATCTTTGACCTGTTTTTAGTTTTAAAATAAATTATTTTTTCCTTGGATTTTTAATATTTGCCTGTGCAGCAGCAAGTCTTGCAATAGGAACTCTGTATGGAGAGCAAGAAACATAGGTAAGTCCTGCGTTATGACAGAATTCAACAGATGATGGGTCTCCACCATGTTCTCCGCAAATGCCAAGTTTGATGTCTGGTCTTGTAGATTTTCCAAGGTCAGCAGCCATTTTTACAAGTTTTCCAACGCCATTTTGGTCAAGTCTTGCAAATGGGTCGCTTTCAAAAATCTTTTTAGCATAATATACATCCAAGAATTTGCCAGCGTCATCTCTTGAGAAGCCATAGGTCATTTGAGTAAGGTCATTTGTTCCAAATGAGAAGAATTCTGCATATTTAGCAATTTCGTCAGCAGTCAAAGCCGCTCTTGGAATTTCAATCATTGTTCCAATTTTGTAAGTGAGTTTAACACCTTTCTTTGCAATGATTTCATCTGCTTTGTTTGCAACAATATCACGAACATATTTAAATTCTTTCCAGTCGCAAGTAAGAGGAATCATAATTTCAGGAACAATGTTGTATCCTTTTTCTTTATTCACTTCAATTGCGGCCTCAATAACTGCTTGAGTTTGCATTTCAGCGATTTCTGGATAAGTAACAGCAAGTCTAAGACCACGGTGTCCCATCATTGGGTTGAATTCATGAAGGTCAGCAACAGTTGCCTTGAGTTTTTCAAAAGAAATTCCCATATCTTTGGCAAGTGCTTTAATTTCACTATCTTCATGTGGAAGAAATTCGTGAAGTGGTGGGTCAAGGAAACGAATTGTAACAGGATATCCCTGCATTGCTTTGTAAATTCCTTTAAAGTCTTTCTTTTGCATTGGAAGAAGTTTTGCAAGAGCGCGTTTTCTTTCTTCAACAGTTGAAGAAACAATCATTTCTCTTACGGCAGGAATTCTGTCCGCTTCAAAGAACATATGTTCTGTTCTGCAAAGTCCAACGCCTTGAGCGCCAAAGTTGAAAGCATTTTTAGCATCTGCAGGATTATCGGCATTTGTTCTAACTTCAAGCACTCTATATTTATCAGCCCATTGCATGATAGTTGCAAATTCACCAGAAATTGTAGCAGGTTCAGTTTTAACCTCTCCATCATAAATCTTTCCTGTAGAACCATCAAAAGAGATAACATCCCCTTCTTTATATGTTTTCCCACCTAAAGTGAAAGATTTTTCATCCGAAGCAAACTTGATTGCAGAGCAACCTGCAACGCAAGCAGTTCCCATACCACGAGCAACAACGGCTGCGTGAGAAGTCATTCCACCACGAGCAGTCAAAACACCTTGGCTTGCAGCCATACCTTCGATATCTTCTGGAGAAGTTTCAAGTCTAACAAGCACAACTTTTTCTTTCTTTTCTGCCATTTCTTTTGCTTTTTCAGCAGTAAAGCAAATTTTACCAGATGCAGCACCAGGAGAAGCAGGCAAAGCCTCGCCAATCACATGTGCTTTTTTGAGTGCAGATGCGTCAAATTGTGGGTGTAAAAGTGCATCAAGTTGTTTAGGGTCAAGCATCATAAGGGCTTCTTTTTCAGAAATCATGCCCTCTTTAACAAGGTCAACGGCAATTTTAAGAGCGGCTTTTGCAGTTCTTTTTCCGTTTCTTGTTTGAAGCATATAAAGTTTGCCATTCTCAATAGTAAACTCCATATCTTGCATATCTTTGTTGTGTTTTTCAAGTTTTTTAGCAATAGTTGCAAATTCTTTGTAAACTTCTGGATTTTGTTTTTCAAGTTCAGAAATTGGCATTGGAGTTCTAATTCCAGCAACAACATCTTCGCCTTGAGCATTCATAAGATATTCGCCATAAAGTTTGTTTTCACCGGTTGCAGGGTTACGAGAGAAAGCAACACCAGTTCCCGATGTATCGCCCATATTACCAAAAACCATAGATTGAACATTTACAGCAGTTCCCCATTCATAAGGAATGTCGTGCATTCTGCGGTAAACATTTGCTCTGTCGTTATCCCAAGAACGGAAAACGGCTTTGATTGCTTCAATAAGTTGAGTTTCAGGGTCTTGAGGGAATTCTTCCCCTTGTGATTTTTTATAGAGGTCTTTAAACATTTTGATAATTTCTTTAAGGTCTTCTGCAGAGAGGTCTTTATCAAACTTTACACCCTTTTTCTCTTTAACTTTATCTAGGATTTTTTCATATTTAGATTTTTCTTGTTGCATAACAACATCGCTAAACATTTGAATAAAACGACGATAGCAGTCATATGCAAAACGAGGATTGTTTGTGTTTTTAGCAACCGCTTCAACAGAGATATCATTTAAGCCAAGGTTTAAGATGGTATCCATCATACCAGGCATAGAAACTCTAGCACCAGAACGAACAGAAACAAGAAGTGGATTTTTTTCATCGCCAAATTTTTTGCCAGTAATTTTTTCAAGTTCAGCCATTTTGGCTTTAATTTGTTTTAAAATATCAGCATTTATTTTGCGACCGTCTTGATAGTATTGAGTGCAGGCTTCAGTTGTAACAGTAAAGCCTTGAGGCACAGGCATACCAAGATTTGTCATTTCGGCAAGGTTTGCTCCCTTACCACCAAATAGAGCCTTGTTTTTTCCATCAGCTTCTTTAAAAAGATAAACAAATTTTTTCATATATTTTTTCTCTCCTTTTTGTCGATAACTATTATATACAAAAAGAAAAAAATAGGCAAATAATTTGCGCCTATTTTTTATTTTTTTTACAATTTTTATCACTTAAAATATAAAGCAAAACAAAAACCCTGTGATGCAAAAATTTTATTAACATAAAATTTTTAAAATTCTAACGAATTTTCTATGCTATCGCATAGCATCACAGTCCGCTCTTACTAGCCCCATAACAATTATGTTTTCACATTTCAAAACTAGTAATTCGAGCGAATTTCCGTTATCGCAACATTCTCCTTGTTAACGCCCACCTTGATATCGTAGACCAAAAATTCCAAAATAATGCCGTACAGTTCATGATCGGAAATATATCTCATAAGTTTTGAAAAGCCTGGAATATCCCACAACTTATTATCTTCAAGAGAAGCATGCAAGTTGTATTTTGGATTTTCATAAATGTTGCGTTGTGTTGCATCTTGGTCATCGCGAGCGGTAATATCCACAGTGTCGCCAAAGGCGCCTCTTGTAACCTTAATGTCCCCAACAAGCACGAGGTCTTCTTTCAAAGGACGATAGGACTGTGCTATTGTAACATCACCCGAGAAAGAGGCAAGCGCAGCCCTTATATCATCCAAAGAAGAAGTATAAACAAAGTTACCTTTGGCTTTGCTGGCATCCCGCAGAACATATTCTTGAGCGGGATACTTTCGAACAAAGCCTTCAAAGCCTTCAAAATCGTTGTGGTCAAAGACATCTTGGGGGAAGAAATTTAGTCCCAGTTCTTTAATCGTGCGGATAGAGTCTTTTTTATCTTTAACATCAATCATAGAAATCTCCAACGGAGTAATTATAGCATAAAATTAAAGAAAACAAAACAAAATGTCATAAATTTAATCATCTCGCCCGACCAAATCTTAAAATCTATTAGGCTTCAGGTGACATCCTACCTCTTAATATACTCACATTGCAATACTAAGAAGTTTTCGCCATACCAACTATTTTTGCCATAAGCGTCCAATATTGAGTTATGTTCAGCATCCGTAACCGTTGTACTCCCATCTTGGGGCACGAGCCTTTTATACAACTTGTTCTGTAAAATAAAGTCTATTTTCGCAGTAATTGTGCTAATATCGACATGCGTGTTCTCTGCAGGTGCAGGAATATCTGGTAAGACTATGTCAAAATTGAATACATAACTCGTTCTATTACCACTATTCCCTGGCCCCATAAATCCTGTAATTTTTATATAATTGCCATTATCAACATAAAGTTGTAATAATTCTGGTGTTTCTTTTGTAAAATTAAAGCCTATTGTTTCAACTGGTATATTTCCTTCAAATTTTCCAGCTTCTACAAAACTAGTTTTCGAATAAACAGATTGTCCACTAGCATCCAAAACAAGATATTTCCAAATTTTCTTGGTGAGATCTGGGTCTTTTGCAAATTCACCCCTACCATTTCCCAGCAATAATCCATCTGCAAGATACTCCTCATTACCTCCCTTATAGAATCCGGCAAAGTTATTTCTTACTCCATTTATCCTATATGGAACAGAGTCTGGACATCGGATCATTATCCAAGCATTGGATAAAGTTTTTCCATCTTCAGCCTTTGTATTTCCACTCTCAAATTTAGACAATATCAAATCAGTTCCTTCTTTTAGACTGGATAGATAAATCACACCAAACGCCCTTGCTTTATATAGCGTGTCACTATTTCCCGTTTCATCATTTCTATACACTCCGCCATTAATTCCTGCGGTAGAGTCTATAGCGTTGGTTGTAATTAGATTTGTTCCATCAGATATCGTTCCCGCACTGCCACCTGCTTGTGCATCAGTTACATCAGGTGCTGCCGAGCTTAAGGTGATCCCCCCATTCATTCCGTCGCCGGCTTTTACGGCAATAATATTAGTTAGAGTTGTATCTGTGGTTGGAGTTGTATCTGTAGTTGTATCTGTGGTTGGAGTTGTGTCTGTAGTTGTGTCTGTAGTTGGAGTTGTGTCTGTGGTTGGAGTTGAGGCTGTGCTAGCAAATGTTATACTATGGCCATCATCGCCGTAATCTGCCCCATCACTAGCAAACACAACACCTTTAAATGTATATGCATGACTAAATGTTATATCCGCTTTACCATAGAACGCCACATATAGCTCGGCGTCTTTTGACACACCTACAGGGTTAGTGGCAGAAGAAATCACACTGCCAAAAACCTTAACAGATGTAAATTCGCTAGGGCCACTTTCTTCATTTTCTATGGTAAATATAACGCCTTTATTATCGTCTTCATCCTTTGAAGAACCTGCAAAAATCACATCAACATACTTACCCGAGTTTATTGTGAACAATGAATTTGCTTGTGCACTTATCAATGCATGGCCATTTCCGTAAATATCATAACTTAATACAATGCTATTGTTCGCCAAATAAATATCATCCATTAAAATAATTGTGCTTTCGGTTCCGCTATGTCCTGTATGTTCTGGGTTAGACAAGCCGGTAACCCCACTGCCTTTTTCAACATTAATAGGCGATTTAACAGAGAAGTTGTTGAAATAAGTTGAAATGCTTCCATTTGAACTATCATATGCAAAAACATTTTGGTCTATCAAGTTTGAGTTCGGCACAATAATTGTTCCTGTATATTGAACCTTGTTGATCGGATTTGCTTCCGTCGTTTCCGTTGCTTCCGTCTTCCATGTTAATGAATTTTCTAGGTTAACGCTTCTAGTTATCTCTGTAATAATTTTATCCCCAGTTTCTGAATATAGATATTTACCAACTAAACCATCATTCTCATCATTAACAGTATATATTGCAAAGTCTATTTCTCCGACAGATAAAGGCTCTCGTGTTTGTGTAATAGTTGACTCGTCAACTTCTCCTCCTTTTGCTGGAGTATCATAGGTTACCGTAACCCTTTCTCCCGATACAAATGCA
This sequence comes from uncultured Clostridia bacterium, assembly GCA_944349915.1. Classification (GTDB taxonomy): domain Bacteria; phylum Bacillota; class Clostridia; order Christensenellales; family UBA1242; genus Caccovivens. The sequence goes on from CALVNU010000003.1 coordinate 27,843, forward strand.
ACTGTAAGGTCATCATTAATTTTATAGTTTGCAGTAGTATATTTTACGGTGGTTGTGCCATTACTTTCCGTAATTGAACTGTCATAAACAACAGAGAAGGTATCACCGGCTTTAAAATCCTGTTCTTGAGCATTGTCCCCTGTGCCTACAGTCTGCGTGCCAACCGTTTGATAAATCTCAACATTTGACCAAGAACCTTCCAAGGAAGCCCCTGCTGCTAAAACGCCAATAGTTTCATCAGCATTATAAACAACAGCATGGTCATTAGTGTTGGTGATTTTCTTTATCTTGTAAGTTGCTGTTGCGGTGCCAGTCAGGCCTGTACGCAATAACGCATCGTTTGCATACCGAAGACTTCTATATGAAAATGTTGGGTATTCAATTTGAAGATCATCATATTCAAAAGTAACCCC
>CALVNU010000004.1 GCA_944349915.1 uncultured Clostridia bacterium
CCTGGCTCTTTTACTGGGATAAGAATAGGGATTGCACTTGTTAAAGGATTATGTGCCGGACTTGAAAACACAAAAGTCTATACAATAACTTCTTTTGAACTTATGGCATATAGTTATATCAAACATTGCACTCCCAAACAAGACTTTTCTTGTGTGATAAACGCATTGAGTGGAAAAATTTTTAAGTGTGATTTTGACAGACAAGGCAACCAAAAAGGTAAAGAAGAGATTGCCATGTTGCAAGAATTGAATTTGGAGACTATGGTTGGACTTGAAGAAGAAAATTTGTGTAAAATTACAGTTAAACCTTCCAGCCAGGACCTTTTGGAACTTGCAATAATAAAATCAAAAATGGCAAAGTGTGTATCCGCTAATGAAATTGCGCCACTATATTTGAGAAAAAGTCAAGCGGAAGATGACCTTGAAGCCAAACAAAAAAATATTAAAAAATCTTAAAAAATTTGCTCAAATCAATAGACTTTTTTCTATTATATGAGTATAATGCTCTCGTAAGCAAAAAAGGAGAAAAATATGAAAAAACCTGTTTATATTAGATGCCCTAGATGCGAACTTAACTATATTCAAAAGAAAGACAAACTTTGCCCTGTTTGCAAGGCAGAACTTGAAGCAAAAAAAGATTATATTGATGATGTGGACCTTGAACTTTGTCCTATCTGTAAAACGAACTATATCCAGCCTGATGAAATTATGTGCGCAAGTTGCTTGAAAGAACATCAAAACGAAGATGGCGAAATTTCAACAGATTGGGAAGATTATGTTGTTAGAGATGATGAAGAAGACATCATGACAGCAGAAGATGAAACAGGGGAAATGGCTTCTGTAACCGATATAACAAAATCATCTCTTCTTGACGATGACGATATTGCGCCAGATATAGACTTTGATGACGATATGCCTTTTGGTGAAGATTTTGATGAAGACCTTGATGATGAGGATGACGATATGGACGATGATGAAGACGATTTTGACGATGATGACGAAGATGAAGACGATTTTGACGATGATGACGAAGATGAAGACGATTTTGACGATGATGACGAATAATTTGTACCAGTTGGCGTAGTTTGAATATGTTCATTTTAGTGATATTTTTAAACTTTAACATACACAAAGATAATCAAAAATGTTTATTAAATATAATAAGCAAATGTAATAAGAAATTTATTTGGGAAATATATAGGGGAATAAATTTTAAATATTGATATTAAATTTTATTAATTGAAAAAAAATTGATATTAAGTTTTATTAATTGAAAAAATAAAGGAGATTTTATTCTCCTTTATTTTTTTGTTTTGCTGTGTGTTCCGATAATATTTTTAATTCTTTTTGCTATCATCTTTAGTTGAAGATTTTTTGCTTCTCGCTTTTTTAGAAGTTTTTGTAGATGTCTTGTTTGCTGTGCTTTTTTCTTCTTTTGCGGTTTGAGCAGTAGAGGGTTGTTTGTTTGCCTTTATCTCTTCTTTTATAGCCTTTTGTTCTTGTTTTAATCGATATTCTTCTTCATCTGCAACTTCTTTTTCAAGAGAAATTAGATGTTCTGGCGAAGATACTGCCGAAATTTGTTCTTCAAGAATTGAAAGTTTTTCTTCAATTTTTCCAAGATTTACAGCATAAGATTTGAATTCTTTTTCGGTGTCTTTTGTAATTTTTCCTTTGTCGTTTACTCTAGCCTCTTGAACATAGTTTTTGTGTTGCTGTTCAAGTTCTTGTTTTTCAAGTTTCAAACTTTCTTTTGCTTCAAATAGAGATTTGAGTTCTTCATCTCGTCTGCGTATTGCTTCGTTTGCAACAAGATTTTGGTCGATAGAAATCTTTCTGTCATATTTTGATTTTTCAATCTTGTCTTTCTTTTTGAATTTGATTTTTCTAAGGAAGAATGCAATCACTGCAATTATCACAGCAAGAACCATGATGATAGAACCTATCAAAAGCCATGGACTTGTTGGTGAAGTGGTAGGGGTTTGGGTGTCTCCGCTGTCGGTGTTTCCATCATCTTCGGTGCCGTCATCGGTTTCTTCTTGAATATAATTGCTTTGGAAAATGGTTTCTTTATAACCTTGAGCATTGTTTGCATCATTAAATTCTGCTTGAGTTGAATTTTCAAGTTTTATGTTTGAAAGCATTGCAGTTCCAAGTGTGTTTTGGCAATCGGAAGTTATAGAAAATTTGATGGTTGCCGTTGATGCTTCTGTGCTGTTTAAAAAGATGGTATATGTTTGAAGTTGGTCGGCTTTTAAATTTGAAATCACTTCAAAGCCATTCAAACTTACAGAGACGCCATAATTGCATTCATGTTCTTCATTGTTCTCTGCCATTGTTACTTGTGGGAAGAAAGTTTTAAGGTCAAATGTAAGTTTGTAATAACTTTCTGCGGAAAGTGAGAGAGAATATACAGAAGTAATGGTTGCTGTGCTAGGTTTGAAAGTTGATATAACCAAGAAGTTTTGGTCATTTTCAATTCCATAAACATTGTTTTGTCCGTTTACCATAGCACCAACAGCATATTTTTCTGAAACTTCTCCGCCATCTAAAGCCTCGTCAATTGTAAATGAGTAGGCAGATGTTGTTGTCGATGTGCTTGCGTCTCCTGTAACACTATCATTTTCAAATGAAAGATAGAAATTTGAAAAGTCATTTTTATAGGAAGTGCTTGCATATTCACTTTCTGTGCATTCTGTGGCTGTAAGATTGTCGATATATGCATATCCAGCAACTTTATCATTCTCTGTGCCAAGAGATATTTTTACAGTATATGTGTGGCTCATGTTTTCTGCAGAGCGGAAAGCAAATGAAATGTTGTTCCAAGAGTCTTCCGAGCGAATGCCACTTTCTTTAAACATAACAATTCCATTTTCATCAACAATTTCAACTGTTATGCTAGCATTTTTGGTGATAAGTTTTGATTGAGTATATAAATCAAATGATATTTTTTGATATTCACTGCTTAAAGTGTATGATGGCGAAGTTATTGATTGATATGATTCAAAGTTGTTGTACATCATGTAAACATTGTTTGGTTCAACTCGGCGATTTGGGTTGCCAGGATAAATTCCATACCATTCATAACTGTTGTAAAGAGCGTTGTATGTTTCTTCGTTATAGAAATACAAAACGCCGGTTGTGTTTTTGTTTTCATTCTCAATCTCTGTTGTATAGCCAGTTGCTTTAACAGGGTAGGTTGAATCTTCACTTTCTGTTTCATTAAAATATGAATTATTTGCATTTGTTGTGGTGTATGATGAGAAAGTTACTTGATTTGAAGCGCTTGAATAGTCGCTGTAACTTGCCTCTTCAATTTTAATGTTGTCAACAATAACGCAACCAACACTCTTTGAGGTTTGAGAACCAAAAGAAAGCGTTATTGCAAAAGAAGTTTTGTAAAGGGAATGTCCTTTAACATAAAGTTCAACTGTTTGATAGTTGTTTGTATATAAGTTTTCTGTGTTGCTTGTAATGCCCGAACTTTGTCCGCTTTGTAGGGTGTAGTTGTCTTTATTAAGATTTGGATAATATTGATAAATACCTTGCGTTTCATCTTCACTTGAGCCAATCTCTTGCGCTCCCAGTGTAAAGCCCGCTCCATCTGCAGACACAACTTTTACAGAGGCTGTGATTTTGTAGATTTGATGAGGATTTAAGTCAATCGGTTTGGATTGAACTGTTATATATCCGCCGTTATTTGAATAAAGTGCAAGCACTTGTTTGTTTGCTTTGTCATTTAAAATATCATAAGAAAGGTCGAGTCCAACATAGTTGAAACCTATTTCATTTTCAAGTTCCAAACTTGGAGTTGTGTAGTTTAAAATTCTAGCATGTGCGTTTGAAAAATTTGGATTGACAGTCCAGGCAGGAGAGAGTGTGTTTGAAGATGTTATTTCTTCTTCAAAGTCAAAGTTATAAGTGCTGTCAACCAATGTGTTTTCTTCTTCCAACAATGTTTTGACAACAAATTTTGTGTCGGTACTGTTTAAGGTTTGATAGTTATCACCTGTATTTTTATCATAACCATTGCTTATGATTTCTGAAACAAATGCATTTGCAGAATATTGATACATTTTTACATCATCAAAGAAAACCACACCAGACGAATATTCATTTTTGTTTGTTCCAAGATAAAAATCAATTGTAACATTTTGCTCTGTCTGGCCTGTTGCAATATAAATTTGATATTCTTTCCATTCTGAGTTTTGCAAAAATTCATAACCAATTTCAAGAGCATTACCATCGCTGTCTACAACTCCAGAAAGGTAGGCTGATGCAAAAACAGAGTCGTCACCGTTTGTGCTTGTTTTGACTGCAAATGAAATTGAATAGTAACTGTTTGGGTTTAAAGTTATGCTTTCGGAGCGGAAACCTTTGTTTGCTTGTTGATTTGCAGATGATGTGTTTGATGTTTTAGAATTTATCATCAAAATTTTGTTATCATCTCCAAGGGTGGCGCCAGGATTTGAACTAAGAAAGTATACCGTGTTTTGATAATTGTTAAATCCGTTGCTTGAATTTCCTGTTGGTCCACCAATATCAATAATCATTCCGTTTGCGCCACTTTCTTCTTCAATGGCGGTCCAAGAGCCGACAACTCCATCGTCATCATTGTCATAGGTTGAAGAAATGCCTGCAAATGACGGATCTGTAATGTAGTCGCTTGTAACATCTTGGGCGTAAGAAGTTGTATACGCCACATCATCTGCCTTTGTAAAATTGAAGGCAGAAATTCCAAAAGAAAGAGATAGTGGCAACAGTGAAGCCACAACAAAAGGTATCAATTTTGTTTTTCTTGTTTTTTTCTTAATCATGATAATTCCTTTTAAGTTTAATAGCACTAAACTATTATAATATATTTATCAATTCAAATCAAATAATTTTTGCAAAAATATTCATAATATATACATGAAATTTGCATCAAAAAGAAAAAATAACTTAAATTATCAAAATTATCCTTTAAAAGAAAGTGAAAAACAGAAAGCATTTGGCAAAAAACAGATATTTTTGCTTCTTGCGAGTGGTGCGCTTATTGGTCTTTTAAATGGCTTTTTTGGTGGCGGTGGCGGAATGGTCTGCGTTCCGTTATTGCAGAAAGTGCTTTCGCTGTCAAGCAAAGAGTCGCATGCAACAGCAATAGCGGTTATTTTTCCTTTAAGTTACATATCTGCATCAATCTATGTTTTCAACAGCATAATCAAAACTTTGCCATTTCTTACAATTTCGCTAGGAGTGGTGGTTGGCGGTATAATTGGAGCATATGTGCTTAAGTTTATGCCACCTAAAGTGGTAAGAATTATCTTTGCGCTTTTAATGTTGGCGGGAGGGGTTAGGTTATTGATATGACAATTTTTTTGTATATCCTTTTTGGCTTTATTTCTGGCATCTTTGGTGGGCTTGGCATGGGCGGTGGAACACTTCTCATCCCTCTTTTAACCATATTTTTAGGGCTTGACCAAAAAATGTGCCAAGGGATAAATTTGCTGTCATTTTTGATTATGGCTGTTTTTTCGCTTATCATTCATTACAAAAATGGTTTCGTCAAAACTCGCGGAATTTTTTACATAATTTTAAGCGGAATTATTTTTTCTGTTTTAGGTGCTTTAACAGTTACTTTTTTGCCATCTGCAATCTTAAGAATTTGTTTCGGAGTTTTTCTTTGTATACTTGCAATTATCGAATTTTTTAAGATATTTAAAAATAAAAAGAAAGAAGGGGAATAAATATTTAAAATTTTAGTTTACAAATTCTGTGAAATATGATAAAATACTCTCGAAACGGAGGACATTATGGTAAATAAAGAAAAATGCATCGGCTGTGGTACTTGTGTGGCAATTTGTCCAGTGGGAGCCATCTCTTTTGATGATAACGGCAAGGCGCAAATTGACAAAAATAAATGTATCCATTGTGGTGCATGCGAAGCAAGTTGTCCAGTTGAAGCAATAAAACTTGATTAGTGAGGGTAATGTGGAAAAATTAGCGGTTTTAGAATTAAATGAAAGTGCTTTAAGAATTTCTATTTATAAGGTTAGCAATGGAAGAATGAAATTGGTTTTGGATAAAAGCCAACCTTTCAACATTGGCAAAGAAATTGAATCCGAAGAACTTATCAAACCAAAAACTAAAAATGAACTTTTGAATGTTATAAAAATTTATCGAAAACTTATTGAAACCTACAAAGCAACAAAAATTATTGCTGTTGCAACAAAAATTCTTTTGTCTGCAAGAAATTATAAAGGCTTTATTGATGAGGTTTACAACAACACAGCAATGACCATACAAATTTTGTCCGATGAAGAATTTTTGAAGGCTGTTTATAGTTCTGTGGTAAATTCAATTGACAATTCAAAGGGATTTTTTGCATATGTTGGTTCCGATTTTACAGGCATTGTTAAGTATAACAGAAGAACAATGCTTGCAAGCCAAATTGTGCCTTATGGAATTGACAACATCTTGAAAGATGATAGTGGCAATACGCGTGGTATTGACGATATGCAAAAATTGATGGCGGACGAACTTGAAAAAATAGAAATTTTGAAGGAAGTTGACCAAGAAAGCAATTTTGTAGGCTGTGGAGATGCATTTGTTGCTTTTGGAAAAATTGCTAAAAAAATTGCAAGATATCCACTTGATATTGACAATAATTATGAAGTTAGTGCTCAAATTATGGAAAAAACTTATGATTTTGTCAAAGGTATTGACACAGAAAAAATTGGTAAAATCAAGGGGATAGATTTTATTGGCAGTGCTAAAATAGTAAGTTCGCTTGCCATTGTTAAAGCAATATACAAAGCAAGTCAATCAACCGTTGTGGCAGTTTCAACTGCAACATTAAGAAACGGAGTGGCAATTCAAAATGTAACAGTGCCATCTCAAGCGCAGTTTAGCGACCTTTTGTCAAATTCGCTTGACGGAATTTATGAATTTTATAAAGATGAAAATTCAATCAATGAATATGTTTATCAAATGGCGTTGATTTTGTTTAAACAACTCAAAGTTATGCACAAATTGCCAAGATTTTATGTAAAACCGCTTAGAATAGCATCATATTTGTATGATTGTGGCAAGATAATCAATTATAACAATATGGAGAAACATGGATTTGAGGTTATTTTAAACAGCGGAATCTGTGGGGCAACTCATAAAGAACTTTTGGTTGCAGGCTTTGTTTGCATGTGCCAAAATCTTGACAACTTGTCTTTAAATGAATGGATAAGATATAAAGATATTTTAAATGATGAAGACCTTGATGCAGTTAGAAAACTTGGCGTTATTTTGAGCCTTGCTCATGCACTTAATGCATCAAGAAAACCAATTATAACAGACATAATTTGCGATATTTTGGGAGATTCAATCATCGTTAAAACGGTGGTTGATGGCAACGCCGATTTTGAAATTATGGAAGCAATGAAGATTGCTGGTGATTATAAAAAAGTGTTTAAAAAGAGTTTGCAAATAATTTAACTTGCAACAAATTGCGACAAGAGGTGCTTATGAAAAAGTATAAATTTGCGATTGAAATAGGTGGGGCTTACACCAAAATTTATGTAAAAGATTTTGGTATTGTTTTGTGTGAGCCAACATTAGTGGCAGCAGAGGCAAACGCAAATGGTTACGAGATTATCGGCCTTGGGCAACAGGCAAAAGACCTTATGGGCAAAACTAGCGAAAATGTTGAAATTTTTAGTCCTATTGTCAATGGCAAAGTTAGCAATTATCAATATTTGAAAGAACTTTTGAAATACTTTTTTGATAAACTTGAAATTAGAAAAAAAGGTGAAAATATTATTGCACTTGTAAATTGCGCCATATCTCAAGAAGACAAAGCGGTTTTAAAAAATCTGCTAAATGATGTGGGATTTAGAGAAGTTGGACTTGTTCCAACGGTGATATGCTCATGCGTTGGTGCGGGGAAAAATATAAGTTCGACTAAAACAAACATGGTGATAAATATTGGTGGTGCAAACACAGATATTGCAGTTATAAATATGAACTCTATTATCAAAGGTGCAACTCTTGGGCTTGGAGGCAAGGCGGTTGATGTTGCCTTAACAAATTCTATAGCATACAACCATGGCATTGTTTTGGGGCTTGGTGTGAGCGAAAATTTGAAGATGGAAATTGGCTCACTTTACAGCAATGATACTTTAAATATGGAAGTAACGGGCATTGATGTTGAAACCAAAATTCCAAAATCTTATATTATTTCATCAAATGATTTACTTCCGATTTTAGAGCCATTCTACGATGAAATTATTCGTTCGGCAGATGTCACAATCACTTCACTTCCGCCAGAAATTTCAACGGATATCATAAATAATGGGGTGTTGTTTGTAGGTGGAATGAGCAATATTACAGGGCTTGATAGTTATTTGAAGAGAGAATTTAAGTATCCTTTTAAAATTTTGCCAGATGCCGAAAATATTTCTATTTTAGGTGCGGGCAAGTTGCTTGATGACCCAGAACTTTTGGAAAAAATTATCCTAAATTTCTAAAATTTGCCCAAAATTCTTAAAAAAATCTTCATTTTTTAAATAAAATACTCAATTTTTGATAAATTACAAAACTTAATTTTTACAATACAACAAAAAATAAATCAAAGGTAAAAGGTCTTAACAAAAATTGTTAAGATTTTTTTATGTCAATTTGATATGCTGGCAATGGTTTTTGATTGGTCATTCAATATTCTTAATTATTGCAAAATTTGACAAAAATGCTTTAAAAAATCAAATTATCTTCTTTGATGAAAGTGTGTGGTGATATAAAATAATAGCAGGAGTTTAAAATGGCAAGAAAAATTGTTTTGACAAGTGGCAAAGGTGGAGTTGGCAAAACCACGATATGTGCAAATCTTGGAAAAAATTTGGCAAAACTTGGCTTTCGAGTTGTGCTTCTTGATGTTGATATTGGCCTCAATAATCTTGATGTGGTGTTGGGGGTTGAAGACCAAGTTGTTTTTGACATTACCGATGTTATAATGGGCAAATGTCGGGCAAGACAAGCACTTGTGCAAGATAAAAAAATCTCTTCACTTTATTGTATGCCTTCAACTCATGCCTACAATAAGGTTAAGATTTTAGGGGAGCATATAAAAAATGTGGTAGACCAACTTGACCAAAACTTTGATTATATTCTTATCGACTGTCCTGCTGGCGTAGAAGCTGGGTTTCATCGTGCGGTATTTCCTGCAAATGAGGCAATCATTGTGGTAACCCCTCATTTGTCCTCCATTCGTGATGCCGACAAAGTGATTGCTCTTTTAGATGATTATAATATTGGTTATAAAGGCTTGGTTATCAATCGCATGCGTGGAGATATGCTACTTAATGGAGAACTTATGGATATAGAAAGCATTGTTAAAGCACTTAATATTCCCTTGCTTGGAGTTATCCCAGAAGATGACGCAATTGGCTCGTCATGTTCTCTTGGTGGGCAGTGCCAGTCGGTTGAAAGTGCAAGAGCGTTTACACTGCTTAGCGAGAACATTCATAATGGTTCAAAAAAGATTTTTGATTGCACATATAAATATAAAGGAATTATGGGATATTTTAAAAGAAATCTCAAAAAAAGAGTTTAGGAGGCAGGTATGGATTTTAGAATTGCAAATCGTTTAACAACGGTGCTTGAAGGAGATAAAATGTTCGACCCACAACGAATATGTCAAATTCTTGAAAAAGAACTTTTGCCTGTTATAGAAAATTTTTTGGCGCTTGACAATGGGATAAGAGTGAGATATAAAAAAGAAAATTTTAAAAATATTTTCTTTATTGAGTTTAGTGCAGAAAGAATAAAACCGATAGGCTATATTCCATATTAGAAATACAGGTAATTGTGATTTATAATAAAAATTATAAGGCTTGAAAAATTATAATTATGATTTGTTTTATGAAAATGCTTTTTATTTAACTATTTGCATTAAAAAAACTTGCAGAATTGAAGTGGACTCCAAAATTGCAAGTTTTTTGGTTATCAAGGTTATGTTTGAACAAATAAATATGCCAAAATATAAAATTTTACATCATCTGCCACCCCTTAGAAGTTAGGTGATAAGATATGCTGGTGGCAAAATTATAGTTTTTAACATAATTGTTTATTTTATCTCTGTCAAAATAGTCGCCAGTGGTGATGATTGCTTTGTCTATTGAGATAGACATTTCAATCACGCTTGTAAATGGCAGATTTATGTCAACGCTCACATAGTCAAGCACATTTTGATTGTTTTGAGATTTGACTCCGACAACAACAGTCATCTTGTCAAGCACATCGCTGTAAGCAATTTCTGCAAGATTAAGAAGCATTCCGTAGTTGTTACCAGTTTTGGCCACACTATATAAAACTTTGCTGTAATCTATTGGAGTAGGGCGGTTTTTAGATTTTTCAACAGCGTCATTAACAGCGTCCATAATATAACTGTTAAGACCAAACCCCCAGTCTGCAAGATAATAAACAATGTTTTCAACAAATTCGTTTATACCAAGTCTTACTTTTCTTTCATAATTTCGGCTTCCATCAACTTTAGAAATACTTTCTGTTCTGTGCATATAGATAAAGCCTTTTTTGTAATAGATTGTTAGTTTACGGTTTGAACCGCCATTAACATCGCCAAATTCATATTTTTCGCTGTCATCATTATTTATTGCAACCATGGTTGGAATTGAGAGTTCTACCATTACCATTGGGTCAAATGGGCGCTCCAGTGAAATCATAACTGTAAACGGCATAGATTTGTCTATTCCTATTATAGATAAGTCGGCTTGACCTTGAACTTTAAATGTTTTTTCATCTGCCATATTTGCGACTGCAACAAACACATCTTTAAGGGCAGAGACATCCATATATTCGTTTAAGTTGCTAAATTTATCTATTCCTGTAAAAGTTTTAAAGTCAAGATTGATATCAATTTTGTTTTCGCTTGAGAGGTAGAAATTTTTGATTGAAATGTTAGACACTTGGTTGTTGTTAAAGTTTGCAGAAACAATCATTTCTTGTCCGTTGACGCCAACAAGTGCGCTGTCTATTGTGATTGTCAAGGTTTGTTGTGTGCTTGTTATAGACTTAATATAGTTTACAATCGACATCATTTCTGCAGAGCCAAGTTCGGAATTGTTATTAAGAAGAGTCATCATGATGGTAAGCAGTGTTGAAAAGTCGACTTTTTCAAACATATTTTTCATTGATTTGTCTATGCCAAACAGTGTTAAAATTGCATCACCAACTTCAACAGCACTGTCAAAATCCATTTTTGCTTTGAGCCCATCAAAGTCTACATAGAACATTTTATCAAACAGGCCAGCCTTTATTGTAAGGTCTGCCAAATTTATTGAAGCATTGAAGGCAGGGTTTTGTCCAAGCGAATACTGCAAGTTTCCGCTCAAGGTGGTTGAACCATTGTTGATATTGATGTTATAAGCAAGGCTAGCGTTTTGATTTTGCATTGTGCTAAGCATTGCGTTGAGGTTTTGTGGCAGGTTGTTTATTTGAGAATATTCCGCATCGTTAACAGAAATGTTTTTCTCATTGGTTTGTGGGATTACGATTGCTTCAAACATAGGTGAGTTTACCGTTATTCTTTGCAAGCGATTATTTAGCATACTTGCTTTTAATGAATAATCTTTATAGTTTAAAGTTATCAAATTTTTTTCTATAGAAGAAATTATTGATAGGTCGATTTTAGAAAAATCAAAGTCTTGCAGTTGGGTTGAGAAATCATTTTGCAAGCCGTCAAGCAAACCCTTTATATCAAAACCAAATGTTGTATCCAAAATGGCAAACAATTCTTCAAGAGAAGCCATGTCAAGTTTTAAAGCCAGAGTGTTTGTCTTTATATAAAGGTTGTATTGATTTTGATTGTCGGGCTTGAATATAATGTAAAATTTTTGAGAAGCATATTCAAGTGTAAATGTTGCAGAAATCATTCCATTTTTATATACCACATAACCATATGCATACAAATCGTCAAGCATAAGGTTGATGTTGAGCGTTATAGAACTTTTTCCAAAATAATCGATTGTGTTTGATGCGGTTTTAAGAAGGTCTGCCACTTTTACAAATTTAGAAATGTTGAAAACAGGGGGAGACAGTTCTTCTTCGCTGGCGCTTAAAGAAAAGTCAAGGGCAAAGTCTGGGGAAACCATGTTGGCAACAAGTCCGTTGCTTGATGTTGTCAATTTTATTTCTAGCCCTGTTGACAAGGCAACAATAATGCTGTCTTCTTCCTGCGAGAGTGAAAGTAGTGGAATTGCATTTTTATCTGCCGAAAGCAATTCTTCCAGCATTGTAAACAAGCCATTTGTGGACAAATCTAAACCAAAGTAGTTTGAAATAAATTCAAAAACTTTTGGCATATCTTCTAGCGGAAGCAACAGATTGATTGCATTGTTTGTCAAATAAATAGTATTATTTTTAATTGTAAGATTAAAAGTTTCATTTAAAAGATTGATTGTTGATATAAACAATAGGTGCTCGTTTTGTGTGGAAAGTTGGTAACTGCCAGACACATCCATTTTGCCAAATTTAAGACCAAAAGTTCCAAAACTAGATGGAGCGTTGATAATGTCAAGACCGCTATTTAAAACTGGCAACAAAGTTGAAAGTTCTGCATATTTGTCATCGTCGATATCAATATTTTCTGCCAATTTTTGTGGAGACAAGGCGAGTGAAAAGTTTTGGCTGGTTATGTTAAGACTAGACAGCAACTGTTGGTTTGTGGTAACACAAATTTGACCAAAATCTTTGATGACTAAAAGGTAATTTTCTTCTGTCTTTTCAAATTTTTCAATAACAGACAAGTCAAAATTTGATATGTCTATTTCGTTTGGTAAAGATATAAGATTGTTTGCAAAGATATTGAGCAGGGTGTCAATAAGACCATTTGAAAGACTTATGTTTAAAAGTTTTTCAAGTGTGGCAGTAAGTTCGTCAATTTGAGATAATTCAAATTTTAAGTAAATATTTTGATAATCAAAATAAAGGGTGCTGTTTTTCATTATAATTCTGGCATCTTTTTGACCAATTGCGATTTTAATGATAAAACTGCCGTCTGTTTTGTTTGAAGAAATTGAAACTGGATAAGATGTGCCATTGATGGCAAAACTTCCAGCAAGACCAAGTTCTTCTTGATTTACAAGATTTGCTCCAGCATCTATAATTTCAAATATATAGTCAAGATTTATATATTCTTCACTCAAAATTGTTGGAATTTCAACATTTTCTGGGCGATTAAAGTTGCCATTGATAGATAAAGTGGCGTCTTTAATGATTGCTGATGGCAAGGAAAGAGATAGCGGAAAATAATTTTTGTCGGTTACAATTTGCATTGAGCCAACAACAGGCAATTCAATATCCAAGATGTTTTGGTTTTCATTTTTAGTTTCTGTCAAATTTGACATCATGGATAAAATCATATTCAAGTCCAAAGTTGCCAAATCAATTCCCATTGAAGAAAGGTCTAAATTTAACAAGGGCAAAATTTGCATTACGCCAGCAATCAAATTTGGTGTTGAAATTTGAAATTTGTTGTTGAAAGCAGAAAGAAAAATTGTTGAATTTTGATAAGTTATATCAATGTTAGTGGTTTGTTCATTGATTTTTAAAAGCACATTAGCGTTTGCGGTTAGGCCTTTGTTTGCAGGCTCAAGATTGTTGATTGCCTGTAAGTCAATTTCTACCGAAATAGAAGTTGCATCACTTTGCATTGACAAAACAATATTGCCTTCAATTGTTGGAGAAGAAGATATGCTTTCAATTATGTTTGTGATTTGTTTTGGCACAGAAGCATCACTGTTTTTGTTTGGCGAAGCGGTTGAAAACAAAATCACACCATATGCAGAGGCAATAGAAATAATCAAATACATTAGCGTGTAAGAAATGTATCTTAAAGTTCTTTTCATATCGACCTCCTTTTAATTTTTTAAATCTCATAAAATGCTTTTTGATTGCAAATTTTTGACGCAAATCTGTGATTAAACAATTTTAGTTATGCCAGTTTGAACATATCGGTTTAGATATAGGGTTATATATAAATTTTATCATCAAAACGAATTTTCGTCAATATCAATAATTTTTATTAATTATTAAATTTTAACAGCGCTTTCAAAATCAAATGTTGATAGAAGGGTTCCAGTGCAGGTGTTTCTCATGCCATAGGCAACAATAGAATAGTGCTCTTCTGTGTCTATTGAAACAAAATTCCAGTCACTGTCGATGGTTATTGTTTGCAAGATTGATTCAAATTCTGGATAAGATGACAGACTGCTGGTATATTTGATTTGTTCAATATAGTTTAATGCGCTATACATTCTGTCAAGAGTTAAGGTAAATTGATAATAAACCTCTCCATTATCTTGTTGAATGACAGTTATTTGGTCATTATTGTTCAAAACGGTTTTATCGGAAATGATGTAATTTTGGCAACTTGAAGGAAGTCCGCCAGAAAGCGTTTTGTATTGGTCTAAAGTGTAGGTGTTTTGTGCACCATTCCAAGTTGCAGAAGTTTGAGTGATGTTGTTTCCTTTTACTGTGGTAACGCTGTTTGAATTTGCCTGCATTTGAGCCCGCTCTGCAATGTTCATAAAGCCTGTGCTTATCGTGATTGATTGATAAAGATTGCCGTCAAACTTTTTCTCTGCAAAAATGGTTTGAGTGGCAATGGTGGCGATTTTGCCAGTTGCCGATAGGGTGTAGTTTTGAGAATTTTCAAAATTGTAAAGAGCAATTTGATAGTTCTCGGCCAAAGTTAAATCATTCATGGTTGCGCCACTTGCAAGTTTGTCAAGAGCAGACTGCCTTGTGTCAAGCGCACTTTGCTCGTAAATAGGACGCTCTGCGATTGCATCTTCCCAGTTTACATTGGAAGATAAAACTGTGTTATAATACCATGTGCCCAGTCCAACCCCTGTAACCATTCCGCACAAAAGAAGCACGCAGAAGTTTAGTAACCTTTTTTTCCAAGTCAATTTTGCCTTGCGTTGTTGCTCGCGGTATGCAACTTCTCGTGATTTTAAAACATTGCGCTCCTGTTTTGTAAGTTGCACATAACTTGTCTTGCTTGTTCGCTTTCTTTTTTTTGCAGTGGTAAATTGTTTTGCAATTTCTTTTGTTGCCTTGGATGGTTTTGTCTGTTTAAAAGTTTCGCCACCTTTCCAAATAGTTTTTAAAATTTTGGAAGTAACAAGTTTTAATAGTGAGATTTTTTTGCTGGCCGTTCTTGCCTTTGTAGGTGGGGTTTGTGGTGCTGTTTGGTCTGCAATTTCTTCTTGTTCTAAAGGAAGATGAAGATTTTCTTCAATAGCAACACCTAAAAAAGATTTTTGTTTTATAAATCCCACAACTTTTCTTTTTTTTGCTTTTTCATCAAAAAACGCAGTGCCAGAGTCCGCACTTAAAAAATTGTTATTAAGTTCTATATTTTTCTCGTTAGACGAGGAAGATTTTATTGTAGACATTCACCACTCTCTATCAATGTCTAAACACATGGTGATTGTTTAAGAATTGTGTTTAGACGACCGAATATTTTTTCAATATGTTTAAATCAAATTTTTTTAATTTGATGAAGTTGTGTTTTAAGAGAAATTCATTCTCTTTGATAAGTATAATATAAAAATAAACTTATGTCAATAAGTATTTATAAAAAACTACTAAAATTTTGACAAATTTTGCAAATAAAAAATGATATTTTTTTGTATAAATATGCAATTTTTAGTTGATTTATGCAAAATATTGTTGTATAATAAAGACATCCACAAAAGGAAATTTGATAAAAGGAAAGAGTTTATGGACCAAGAAAGAATTGCAGATTTTATTGATTACTTTAAAGAAAATTATTCTATAACACAGTATAAAAAAGGGGAGAGGCTTACAGAAGAAGACAAACTGTTTTTACTGGGTGCTCTTTCCGATTTATGTGGAGCGGAAAATAAAACCGAATATGATTATATTGAAGATATTAAGGCTCAAAATAAATACAAAGATTATTTTAATATAACCACAAAAGCCTCAAATAAAGACCTTAATCCAATCCTTGCCGATGCGATTGAAAAATTTTTTGATGCCGATGTAAAGAAAAAAAGCGGAATTGAATATTCCGACAGAAAACAGGCCCTTGCGTCGGAAGGCGAACTTTTTAATGAAGAGACGATTCAAGGTTTGTGTGCTATGAAGGGCTTTAACGAACAAGACATTAAAAAACTTCTTGCATCAAAACTTGAGGAGCACATTCGAAACAAAATGGAATATTTTAAAATGGCAATGCAAAACATGCACAGCCTTTATTGTTATGCTGTTGAAAAATGATTATAGGGCAAATAAGTTAAAAATGATTATAAGTCTTTAAAAATAAGAAAATAATTTAAAAAATTGCTAAAAAATACTTGACAATATTGTAAAGTTTATATAAAATAATAAGCGTCTTAAACAATAAGGCGTTTTTTGTCTGTATTAGCCCCACAGCCATAAAATGTGCCAATTTGACAAGACGGAAATTTTGGAGGAAATATAATGAAAACTTTTATGGCAAAACCAGCGGACATTGAAAGAAAATGGTTCGTTGTTGACGCAACTGGTATCCCTCTTGGCAGAGTGGCTTCTCAAGTTGCAGATATCTTAACAGGAAAAAACAAGCCAACTTATACACCACACATTGATAATGGCGATTTTGTTATCGTTTTAAATTCGGACAAAATCGTGCTCACTGGCAAAAAAGCTGTGGACAAAAAAATTAGATGGCCGACAGGTTATGGGGGAGGACTTGAAGAAGTTGACTATGGCACACTTATGCAAAAAAATTCTCCTAGAGCAGTGGAAAAGGCAGTTAAAGGAATGCTCCCAAAAACTTCTCTTGGAAGAAAACAAATCACAAGACTTCATGTTTACAAAAATGCAGAACATAACCACCAAGCACAAAAACCGGAAATGGTTGAGTTAAAAGGAGCAAGAGACTAATGGCAGAAAAGAAATCAAACAAAAACAGTCAAATTATCGCAACTGGCAGAAGAAAAAAGTCAATTGCTAGAGTAAGACTTTTCCCAGGAACTGGTAAATGCACAGTTAATGGTAGAGAAATGGGAGAATATCTTCAAAGAGATACAATGCTTTTGGTTGCTCGCCAACCATTTGAAATCACTGGAACAGGTGATAAATATGACGCACTTATTCGCGTTGTAGGTGGTGGAATTTCTGGTCAAGCAGGTGCAATTTGCCACGGACTTGCTAGAGCACTTGTAAAAGCCAACGAAACTTTTAAGAAAGAACTTAAAACCGCTGGACTTCTTACTCGTGATTCAAGAATGAAAGAAAGAAAGAAATATGGTCTTAAAAAGGCAAGAAAAGCACCACAATTCTCAAAGAGATAATATCTTCAAGACAGCAGGCAGTTTGCCTGCTTTTTTGTTGACAAAAAACGATTGTTATAAAAATATAATTTTATATACTAAAAAAATTGTTTTCAAAAAAATGTCTTTATAGAAATATCTGCAAAAAATATTTTGTTAGACCTAAAACTTTGGATTATCTATAAAGAAAAAACCTGTATGTAAAAGTAGGGCGATAAAAGTGATACATGACTGTGTAAGGCAATTTATGTATATAAAAAACAGAATCCAAAAGAAGTTGACAGATAAAGTTGTTAAAATATTCTTTGCATAAATTTTGACAAAAAATTCTTTGTAACAGATTTTTTGTAAAATATTCTTTTAAATTTTCAATCAAATGTTTTTAAAAATGTGGCAATTATGATATAATATAACTATGGAAAAAAGTAAGAAAAATTTTGACATTATTATTATAGGAGGAGGACCTGCAGGCATTTCTGCGGGCATTTATGCGTCTCGAGCAGGGCGCTCTGTTTTGATTATTGAAAAGTTTGCTTTAGGCGGACAATTAAATTTGATAGGTCAAATTGAAAATTATGCAGGTTTTAAATCTATTGACGGCTTTACGCTTGCCAATAACTTTGCTCAACATGCAATGTCTGCAGGTGTGCAAAATGTGAGTGATGAGGTTGTAAGTTTAAAAAAGACAACCACTGGCTTTGTTGTAGGCACATCAAGCAATATTTATAAAGCCAAGGCCATCATTTTGGCACAAGGATGTCATCCAAGACTGTTGAAAATTGAGGGTGAAGATAAGTTTAAAGGCAGAGGGGTAAGTTATTGCGCTCTTTGTGATGGCAATTTCTTTAAAGGAAAAAGCGTTGCCGTGGTAGGTTCGGGAGACTCCGCATTTTCTGACGCAATTTATCTTGCAAGCATTTGCAAGAAGGTTTATGTGCTTACAAAAGAGGTTTTAAAATTGCATAATTATTCAAAAGATGAACTTGACAATAAAAAGAATGTTAAAATTTTAAAAGGGGCAATCTCGAAAAAGATTATAGGCTCTAATAAAGTTGAAAATCTTGAATATCAAATGAATGGCAAACTGCACAAAATTGCTGTTGATGCTGTTTTTGTTGCAATTGGCAGAATTCCTGACACCGACATGCTAAAAGGGCTTGTAGAACTTGACGCAAATGGTTATGTTATTGCCGATGATAATATGTCATCTTCACTTGAAGGAGTTTTTGTTTGTGGTGATGTAAGGCAGGGCAGTTTAAGGCAAATTGCAACTGCTGTTGGTGAAGGAGCAATTGCAGGAACAAATGCAAGTAAATATGTTTTAAAACTTAAGGCTAAAAAATCTAAATCAAGCAACAGTTGATTTTGTTATGTTTGATATAATAAATTTCTTAATGTTGCCGTGCTTTGTCAATCAAGTTTACAAAAAAAGCCTAAAACCAGTTTTTTTAGCAATCAAGTTTCTGGGTTTAGGCATTTTTAGTTTTTAATATTTGCTTTTGTGCGCTCTGTAAATTCATCTAAATTTTAAAATTGCAAAAACAGTTTGTTTACATACAGATAATCACGCCTTTTTCAAGGGCATAATATGAGCAAAGGCCTTTAGTTGGCACAATTCTTATTTCTTTAAAGTTGTATTTTTTTTCAACTTCCGTCTTTATCATAGCAACTTCTTCGTCGGCAAAGCAGTGAGAAATGATAAGAATTCTATCTTTGATATCTTTGATTTTTTCACCTATCATTTGCACCATTTTCATGATTGCATTTTTTATTCCAACAGTTTTCTTTGCAATTTTGATTTCGCCATTGTCGGCAACGCAAATAGGGCGAATTACAAGAGTTGAAGCAATAAGACCGGCAATCTTGCTCATGCGACCATTATTGACAAGGTTATCAAATTTTTGCAAAATGAAAAACAATTCTTTTTCATCACGAAATTTTTCAATTTCTTGGCAGATGGTTTGATAATCTTTTCCGCTTTCAATCAGTTCAATCAACTTGTCAACAATCAAAATTTCTGTGCCAGAAACTGCTTTTGAGTCGATAACGCAAACATTTTCTGGTTTGCTGTAAGAGTTTTTTGCAACAATGGCAGAGTTGTAACAACCAGACAGTTTTGCGGTTATTGTTACAACAAAATTATATTCTGCATTGTCAAACAAGTCCAAAAAACTTTGTGGAGCAGGGCAGGCACTTGAAGATTTTTTTGCCTTTTTCATTTCTTCAAGCATTTCAAGGCAATTTATATTGTCATCATCAACAAATTCTTTTTCGCCAACATTGATGATAAGTGGGACAACTGCAAATCCAATCTCTTTTTTATCTTTTAAGTAATCGCTTTTAAGTTCACTGCAACTATCAACGATAATTTGAAATTTCATATTAACTCCTTTATTTACACAGCGCACATTTGACGCTGTAATATTCACATTCAATGATATTATACTATATTCTAATGAAAAATCAAAACAAATTATCACAAAAACTAAATTCTTTTGTCTTTTATTTTCGTTCAATATATTTTTTTTATTTTAACTATTCTTGTGGGTGAGAACTTTTATTGATAAATGTTGCCATATTTGATGCAAGGGTGATTTTTCCATATTTTTGATTGATTTTTTCGACCACTGCCGAAAAGTCTTTTTTGTTGTCAAACATTGAAAGTTGACAAACATTTGCACTGGTCAAATTTGATGCTCGCAGTCTAATTGCTCTTATCGGAAAATCATAATTCCAAATTTTGTCTGCAATTTCCATGCTTTGTTTCGCCAAAATTTTTACAGAATTTGTAGGAGAAATTTTCATGCTTTTGTGCACTTTTTGCAGTTTGCTTGTCTTGATGGCCAAGGAAATTGTGCCCGCCATAACTTGATGTTTTATAAGTCTTGCAGACACTTTTTCTGCCAAAAAATATACAACCTTTTCGATATCGTTGCGCTTTATAATATCTATAATTGTTGTTGTTCCATTTCCTATGCTTTTAGGTGGTGGAAGGGTATAATAATTTGCAACCTTATCAACATTTTTGCCGAGAAGTGCATCTTTTAGCCTTGTTCCATTTATTCCCATAAGATGTGTCAAATAGTCATCTTCAAGCATAACAAAATCGCCAATAGTTTTGACTTCTATGGAAGCGAACTTTTTTTCTAGCCTTTTCCCAATGCCTATAATAGAGTTTAATGGCAGGTTGTATGTTATTTTCTTATAATCTTTTTTTGTTATCACGGTGGTGAAGTCTGGCTTTCTTAAATCGGAGCCAAGTTTGGCAAAAATTTTTGAAAAGGATACTCCAACAGATACTGTAAAACCAAACTGTTGTTTAATTTTTCTTCGCAACTCATCGGCAATTTCTTCACCTGTCATTTTTAAATAGGCAAGGCTGTCTGTAACATCAAGCCAGCATTCGTCAAGACCTAGAGGTTCCACAAAATCGGTGTAATCAAGATACAACAAATGCAGTTTTTCTGCTATTTCTTCATAAAGGCTATAGTGCGGTGGCAGGCAAATTAGGTTAGGGCAAATTGCTAGGGCGCTTCCTATAACCTGTCCGGTTGCAACTCCATAACTTTTTGCAATTTCATTTTTTGCAAGTATAATGCCTGTTCTCTTTTTAGGATTGCCGGTAACCGCAACAGGTTTGTCTTTAAGTTCGGGTCGGGTTGCGCACTCTACCGATGCAAAAAAATTGTTGACATCTGAATGTAAAATAACCCGCTCTTTCATTTGCTTTTGACCTCCTTTTTATTGTATAATTGCCTTAAAGAAGGTTTTTTATGACAAATCAAACTTTAAAATTTGACAATTTCTATTGCGACCCTAGCGGACTTACAAAAGGTTGTCAACCATTAAAATTTTGGGGAAAAGATGAACTTTTGCTCTTGTATGAGTTTGTTGTCGCAAAAAATGTTATGGCGGGAGTTAAACAGTTGTGGCTTGTTAATGAGGCAATGCTTGACCTTTCCGAACTTGCAAAAAAATACAATATTGTTATCAAAAGCATTGTTAAAGTGGAAAATATTAGCGCCTTGCCTTCCTTTATGCTGGCAGGTGATAAGGTGGTGCTTGAAGTTGATAATCTTGAGGAGATGAATGATGCACTTGCAACGGAGATTGTGTCAATTTGTGCAAATTTAAACTTGTCAAAACTTGTGCGCTTTGGACAAGACCTCTATTCTTTGGGTGCAATTGACAAAAAATTCAATATGCCACCAGAAAGAGTTCTTGAAGAACTGGGATTTCTAGACCGAAAATGTTATCTTTATGGTTGCAACTATATAGATAAAGATGCCTTAAGACTGTTTGAAGGATACGATGTGCAATATATTTTTTCACCACTTGATGACGCGGAAAATGGCAGGGGATTTTTAAACTTTAAGTTATATGAAGACAAAATTTGCCATCTAGCAACAGGTAAAGGTCAAATTGATATCACTTCAAACGCAAATTTATTAAGACTAACAACAAACAACTTGCTTTGTTCAAATCAAATGGTAAAGATATATGATTATGGCAAATTATTACCGTATAAAGCACAAGATGAACAGGAGATATTACGCATTTTAGACAGCAAAATTGTTGTTCCTTGCGAAAATTTTGATTTACTTGAACAAAAAGTTGATAAATTGCTTGCAGGGAAGCGGGAAAAAAATTAAAATAAACATAAGGAGAAAATAAAATATGGATATCACACTTACTTTAGCACAAGAATTTGGACTTAAAGAGGAATACAGCAAAAACCTTATTTCACTTTTAGATGAAGGTTGCACAATTCCATTCATTGCGCGATACAGAAAAGAAATGCACGGCACTTGCGACGACCAAACAATTAGGGCTTTTGCCGACAGACTAAAATATCTTCGCAATTTGAATGATGAAAAAGCAAAGGTTGAAAAAGCAATCACAGAACAGGGCAAATGGACAGACGAAATTGCCAAAGCGCTTGCGGATGCCAAAACTTTGACGGAAGTTGAAGATATTTACAGACCATACAAACCAAAGAGAAAAACAAGAGCATCAATTGCTATCGCAAAAGGGCTTGACCCACTTGCCGATATTCTTTTGATGCAATCAAAAAACCATGAAATCAAAAAAGAGGCAGAAAAGTTTATTACCGAAGAGGTTAAAACGGTTGAAGAAGCCATTGCTGGAGCAAAAGACATTGTTGCAGAACGCATTTCCGACGATGCCGAACTTAGAAAAGAACTCCGAAGTCTTATTGAAAATAAAGGCTTTATCAAATGCGAACTTGTTGAAAATGAAAACAGTTTTACTTATGAAACTTACGCAAATTTTAAACAAGAAGTCAAAACTATTCCAAGCCATCGTATTTTGGCAATCAATCGTGGTGAAAAAGAAAAATGCCTTAAAGTTGATATTGAAGTTAATCGCGAACTTGCTATGGAAATTATCAACAAATTTTTCAAGAAAAATAATCCAGACACAGACAGCCTTATGGAAGAAGTTATCAATGATAGTTATGACAGACTTTTGTTCC
Organism: uncultured Clostridia bacterium; assembly: GCA_944349915.1. Taxonomy (GTDB): domain Bacteria; phylum Bacillota; class Clostridia; order Christensenellales; family UBA1242; genus Caccovivens. The sequence continues at coordinate 22,825 of CALVNU010000004.1, forward strand.
CTTCGCTTGAAAGAGAAGCAAGAAGCAACTTGACAGATAGGGCAGATGAACAGGCTATCAAAATGTTTGAAGTCAACCTTAAACCACTCCTTATGGAGGCACCGCTTAAGAACAATATTATTCTTGGTCTTGACCCGGCATACAGAACTGGTTGCAAGATTGCTGTTATCGACACAAATGGAAATGTGCTTGCTACAACAGTAATTTATCCAACACCACCTCAATCAAAAACAGAAGAGTCAATTGAAAAACTTAAAGCGTTAATTGAAAAATATAAAGTTGATGTTATTTCAATCGGCAATGGAACTGCCTCAAAAGAAGCAGAGATTTTTGTTGCAGAACTTATCAAACATGTTTCAAGACCGGTAAGTTATGCAGTTGTAAGTGAAGCAGGTGCATCTGTTTATTCTGCAAGCAAACTTGGTGCAGAAGAATTCCCGGACTATGATGTTTCACTTCGTTCTGCTGTTTCTATTGCTCGCAGACTGCAAGACCCTCTTGCAGAACTTATCAAAATTGATGTTAAGTCTATTGGCGTTGGACAATATCAACATGATATGCCTCAAAATCGCTTAACCGAAGTTTTGACGGGCGTGGTTGAAGATTGCGTTAACAGCGTTGGTGTCGACTTAAACACAGCCTCTCCAAGCCTTTTGTCTTATGTTTCTGGACTAAATATGTCTATTGCAAAAAATATTGTTTCTTACAGAGCAAAGGTTAAAGGCATTAAAAACAGAGAAGAACTTTTATCTGTTCCAAAACTTGGGCCAAAGGCTTATGAGCAGTGCGCTGGCTTCTTGCGCGTTGTTGGTGGCTCGGAAATTTTGGATAACACCGCTGTGCACCCAGAAAGTTATAGCGCAACAAGAAAACTTTTAAAAATCTTTGACTTGTCCGAAGAAGATGTTAAAAATGGCAACATATCTTCTTTGCCAAACCTTATTCAACTTAAAGGAGAAGACAAGGTGGCAAAAGAATGTGAAATCGGTGTGCCAACTTTAAATGATATTGTAAAAGAATTGCTAAAACCAGGCAGAGATATCCGTGAAAGCATGCCTAAACCAGTTTTGAGAAGTGATGTTCTTTCTATGGAAGACCTTAAAGAAGGAATGGTGTTGTCTGGCGTGGTTAGAAATGTTGTTGACTTTGGCGCCTTTGTTGATATTGGTGTGCATCAAGATGGACTTGTGCATATAAGCCAAATTTCGGACGGATATATCAAACATCCTTCGGAAGTGTTAAAGGTTGGTCAAAGGGTTGATGTTAAGGTTCTTTCTGTTGACAATCAAAAGAAAAGAATTGCCCTTACAATGAAGGGTATCGACAAAGAATAGTCAAAGGTGAGTGAATGAACAAATGTCCATATTGCAACACAAGTTTTGAAGAAATAAGACAAACAGGCTTTGTTGGTTGTGCAAGGTGTTATCAAGAAATTGATGAACTTAAAACCCTTGTGCATAAACTTTATAAGGGCAAAAAACACCGTGGCAAAGTGGCGGGAGGCGACAATGGAGGAGTTTGATAATATTGCCATATCTTCTCGCATACGACTTGCAAGAAATGTTGATGGGCTTAAGTTTTACACCAAACTTGACAGTGATATTGATGCAAACTATATCACAAATGCAGTGATAAAAACACTTGAAAAATTTGAAGTTTTTTCACATATTCGTTTGAGCGATTGCACTCTTAATGAATGTAATGCTATGTTTGAAAAACATCTTATTAGCAGAGAATTGATTGAAAACAAAGACATATCTTCGCTTGCCATAAGTGAAGATGAAAAATTTGTTGTTATGATAAATGAAGAGGACCATATTCGTGAACAGTGCATGGAAAATGGCTTTAATCTATACAAACCGTATCGCAGGCTATCCAAAATTGATGATGAAATTTTGCGTTCTCTTCCTATTGCGTTTGACAGTGAACTTGGATTTATAACGGCATCTCCAAGCAATCTTGGCACTGGCATGAGGGCCTCTGTCATGCTTTTTTTGCCAGCGCTTGAATGGCAAGGTCAAATGGAAATTATCTATCAATCTGCAAAGGAAGAGGAGTTGACAATTCGCGGAATTTATGGCGAAGGAAGCAGGGCAAAGGGCAGTTTATACCAAATCTCAAACCAAGGCTCACTTGGCTATAGCGAAGATGAAATAATTGATAAAGTAAGCCAATTTATCTATGATGTTATCGAAAAAGAAAAAAGGGCAAGAGAGGAAATTTTGCTTCAAGAATATGATAAGGTTAAAGACAAAACCTTGCGCTCTTTTGGTATTTTATCAAATTGCCACAGCCTAGAAGAAGATGAAATGCTTTCACTTTTAGCAGATGTAAAATTTGGTGCTTCACTTGAATTTTTAAATATTAAAGATGATAAAAAGTTTATGAAACTTTTTTATGAAGGAGCAGAGGCAAATCTTAAAGAAATTTTTGATTTTTTTGAAAATAAAAAGGAAAATATATTAAGGGCGGAGTATATATCTACAGAGGTGAAAAACCTCGTGCAAAGGAGGTAATATATGAATTATCAATCATCTTCTTTTTCGGATAATATTGAAAAAGTTATAAAAAATGCAAGCAAAATTGCTTTGCGTTTTGGCTCAAACCTTATTGGAAGTGAGCATATTTTGTATGGACTAACTGCAGTTACAGACTGTCTTGCAAGCGAAATCTTGGCAGAAGAGGGTGTTACAGAAAGTGCCATGTTCAATTTTTTTGAAGAAAACTCTGACGGCGACCTTATTTTTTCAAATGAAGTGGAACTAACTCCTAGAACCAAAGACCTTTTTAGAATTGCTCAAGAAATTGCTTTGCAAATGAACCATTCTTTTTTAGGTACAGAGCATCTTTTGCTTGCACTGTTATCTTCTAGTGGTTCTGTTGCCTATCGAATTTTGCAAGGTCCATTTGACATTGATATCGAGGCGATGCGTGGGAAAGTGATAAGGGCTTTGCAAGCAAATCATACAAATCAAACAGAAGACAAAGAAGGCAAAAGCGCAAACAAACAAGCGGGAAGCACTTTGCCCGAAAACTTGCTTGATATGGGCACAGATATAACTCTTAAAGCCAAGGAACATAAACTTGACCCAGTTATTGGCAGAGAAGAAGAAATTCAACGAGTTGTAGAAATTTTGTGCAGAAAAACGAAAAACAACCCTGTGCTTATTGGTGAAGCGGGTGTTGGTAAAACTGCAGTCGTGGAAGGGCTTGCTCAAGCCATTGTGGCAGGTGATGTTCCCGAAATTTTGAAAGATAAAGTTATCTACTCACTTGAAATTGGCGGACTAATGGCTGGCACAAAATATCGTGGAAGCATGGAAGAAAAACTTAAAGATGCCATAGAAACCATTATTGCAAGCAAAAATATCATCGTTTTTATTGACGAAATTCACACTCTTGCGCAAGCGGGCAGTGAAAAAGGGGAAACCAGCCCTGCCGATATGTTAAAACCATATCTTGCGCGTGGTGAAATGCAAACTATTGGTGCTACAACAACAGACGAATATCGAAAATTTATTGAAAAAGACAAGGCTCTTGAACGAAGATTTCAACCTATTATGGTTAATCCTCCAACAGTTGAACAAACCATTCAAATTTTGAAAGGTCTTAAAGACAGTTATGAAGCCTTTCATAAAATAACCATAACAGACGAGGCGATTGAAGCAGCGGCCGTGCTTTCGGATAGATACATTTCTGATCGAAGCCTTCCAGATAAGGCAATCGACCTTATTGATGAGGCAAGCAGTAAGGCAAAAGTTAATTATACCGTTAAGCCACAAGAGATTCGAACTATTGAAGAAAAAATAAAATCTCTTTCTGCAAGTCGTGATGAGGCAAGTTTGCAACGAAATTATGAAAAAGCGGCAAAATTGCAATCGGAAATTATAAATCTTGAAAATGAACTTAAAAAGAAAAATGAAAAGTTTTTTGGCAAGGGTGAAAAGAATGCGCTAAAGGCTATTGGCGCAAACGAAATTGCAGAAGTTGTTTCAAAATGGACGGGTATTCCTGTAACTAAAATCACAGAAAGTGAAAAAGACAGACTGCTTCATCTTGAAGATATTTTGCATAAACGAGTTGTTGGACAAAACGAGGCGGTTTCTGCTGTCGCAAAGGCAATAAGAAGGTCTAGAGTTGGTTTGCAAGACTCAAAACGACCAATTGGCTCATTTCTGTTTATGGGGCAAACGGGCGTTGGAAAAACCGAACTTTGCAAGGCTATTGCCGAAGCTATGTTTGATGATGAAAACAATATTGTAAGAATTGATATGAGTGAGTATATGGAATCTCATTCT
>CALVNU010000005.1 GCA_944349915.1 uncultured Clostridia bacterium
TGCGACCGTTGCAAGAGCCATTTTTTTCTTCTTTGACTTGGCTCTTCTAGGTCCGCACAAGTTCGAATCCTACTTGGGGCGCCAAAGTGATTAGGCTTTTGCTGGTTCGAACTGCGACCGTTGCAAGAGCCATTTTTTTCTTCTTTGACTTGGCTCTTCTAGGTCCGCACAAGTTCGAATCCTACTTGGAGTAGAAAAAATAAAAGGATGGCCTTTTTTTTGACCATATTTTATTTGGCACTCATTTCAACACTTAAAAACTTGGCCTATATCGACGCCAGCAATATATATGTTTTAAAGAGGGTTATCAAATTATCTTTTTTATAATCTTGAAAATGTTTGTATTCTTTTCATTTTTAGTCTGTGTTCTTCTTAAATTTTTACTTTAGCGCACAAATTGTCAAACGAGCCAAAATTTTAAAAATTCATCGTTTAATCACTATTTTTTCTTTGTTTTTTTCTAAATTTATGATAAATTATCTAACAGGAGATTATTTTATGGCACCTCAAGTGTTTGGTTGGCAACATCTTACCTATTTGGCAATTTTTCTTGTTCTTGCCATTACAGGTTTGGTTTGCGTTAAACTTTTTGTCAAAACAGAAAAAACGCAGGATATTATTGTGCGCTGTTTAGGCGGTGTTTTGCTGGCACTTATTATATGGAACAGAATCGCCATTGCAATAAGAAACAATAATGCTTGGCATATTATACCAAACTCTTTCTGCGGTTTAAGCAGTTTGGTGTTATCGCTTGCTGTGCTTATTGGCAAACGCAACAACAATGTTTTGCATTTTGTTGTTCATGTTGCTTTTGTGGGCGACCTTTTAACAATCATCTATCCAGATTTTATTGGGCAAGACACTTCGTTTTTATATCAAAACACCATATCTGGACTTTTGCATCACTCTGTGGGACTGGTTTTATGCATTCTTCTGTATATGACCGCTTGGTTTAAACCTAATTGGCACAAATGGCCAAATCTTGTGATTGGCTTTATGGCTTATATAACTCTTGGATGTTTTCTTATCTTTGTGCTTGATTTTAGTTCTGCATTCTATATCAACTCACCTATACTTGACGGCACACCTTTAACCATATGGGTTATCGCCCCAGTATTTGCAGTTGGTTACGCCATATTTATGACTGTATATGAAGTTATAAGAAGGAAAATTAACAAAAAAATGAAAATTTGGTAAAACAAAAGATTAATGAGAAAAACTAAAGATATAAACATAAAAATCAACATATAGAAAACAAAAAGCAACAAATATTGATATTTTAAAATTGACAATCATCTATAGTTGTGCTACAATATTTTTAGGAGGATTTTATGGAAACAAACAACACTTTAACTGGGCAATTGATTTCATTTACAGTGGAAAACCTTGACAACAAACACCTGCCAGAACTTCTTTGGGATAAATTTTCTACATGTGGAATCGAACTAAAAGATTGCATGAAAGAAATCAAGATGATAAGAATGAGACCATCTACATCGAAAGTAGATAAAAAAGCCTGCGGTCAAATTATGAGCGCATTTCAACATTGGAGACATTACAACAACTATAGCCTAACAAATAAAAACAATGTCGATGGTGAAGAAAAATAAACGGGAGCAAACATGGAAAAGGAATTTATTATTGGTCGCAAAGCACAAGAATTAATCTCGCTAACAAAATCAAATTTTCAAGCAAAAGACCTTGAAGATTTGATTATAAATCAATTTGAGATGATAAAAAAGCAATATCGTTCAAACGATGATGAGTTTCTAATAAAGGTTGTTGAAAATGTAAGAACTCGCGCAAGAGCACATGCTCATCAAGAAGGCATAAATAACATTGTTACAAAATCATGCAACAAAATCTATGAAGCTTTTGATAAATGGTATTACAAAAGCGATGAAAAATAAAGTTAAAAGTTTTAACTTTATTTTTTTATTTGCTTGATATATTCGACAAAATTTGCTAAAATCTTTTTCGAAAGGAGCACAATATGAAAAAATTTTTTAGTGATTTTAAAAAGTTTATAACTCGTGGGAACATTCTTGACATGGCTGTCGGCGTTGTTGTTGGCTCTGCCTTTACCGCCATTGTAAACGCTTTGACAAACAAAATATTGATGCCTCTTATAAATTTAATCTTGTCTTTAGGCGGAAGCGGTCTCGATTCTGCATATACAATGTTGAAACCTGCTTATGACGCAACAGGCGCCCTTGACCTTGCAAACAGCATCTATATTGATTGGGGGGCTTTTATCACTGCAATAATCAACTTCTTTATTATTGCTTTGACAGTGTTTATTATTCTGCGAATTGCCATGAACGCAAAGGGATATTTAAACAAAACCAAACTTTCTTATGAACTTAAGGAAGAACTTAAAGAAAAAGGCATTGATGTGAAAGATAAAGAGGCTGTGAAAGCAGAAATTTTGAGAATGGAAGAAGAGAAAAAGGCAAAACAAGCAAAAGAGGAAGAAGAGAAAAAACAAAACTCAACGGAATATTTGCTTAAAGAAATAAGAGACCTTTTAAAAGAAAATGCGCAACTAAAACAAAGTGTGCAACAAGAAGAGAAAAAACAAAATAAAAAGAAGACCAAAAAAGAAACCGCAGACTCTTATGACTCTACAAATTAAAAACTTTCAAAGCAAATTTGATTATAAACTTATAGAACTATGCCTGCAAAATGTTTGTTTGTTTGAAGCGCCCCTATAAAAACATTTTACAATTTGATATTTCAAGCAAATATGAATATAGAAAATTGCATGCATTTTGTAGTTATAAAAAATTCAACTATAAGAGGATATATGAAAGAAAAGAATGTTATAAATTTTTATGTTGCCCGCAATAAACTAAAAGACCTTGTGCGCGCAGGTTGGCAAATGTGGAGCGTCAAGCGCGCTCGACTTGAAAGTGTGGCAGAACACATATTTGGAGTGCAAATGCTGGCAATCGCCATGTGGGCAGAATATAAATAATGACATTGATATTATGAAAGTTATCACCATGATTGCAATTCTTGAAACCGAAGAAAAGTTATTGGCGACCTTACACCTTTTCAAATTTCAAAGCAAGAAAAGAAAGAATATAGCAAAAAGGCGGTCAAACAAATTTTTTCAAAACTCAACAATGCCCAGATGATTTAAAAGTTGTTGGAAGAATTTGATGAAAGAAAGGCAAAAGAAGCAATCTTTGCCTATCACTGCAACAAACTTGAATGCGATATTCAATGCAAACTATATGACGAAGAATGCAACTTGACTTTAAACAACTTAAAAACCAAAGAAATTATCAACAAGGCAAACCTTGAAGCCTTTGCAAAAAATTGCGACACCCTTTCACCGTTGTGGATAAAATATGGGCAAAAAAATTATAACTACGACAAAAATTTTATGTCTGTGTCAAACTTTATATTAAAGAATAATATTAAAAATTTTCAAATTATGGATAAATAATATTAAAGTGTAAATATATTTTAAATAGCAAAACTATACGAACACGCCGTCAACACAATAGTTTGTTGAAAATTTCTAACTTTAAAGCACTTTAAAGTGCATGTTTGTTTGACTATAACAAAAAAGACTGCAGTTGTCTACAGTCTAACGCAGAACAAATCGTTCTGCTTTTTTATTTGAAAAACTTTTTATTCTTCCTCTTTTTTTATCTTGATATGGTATCGTTTTTTATCAAAATCAATAGTACCCTCTTTTTTTAGTTTACCCAGCACTGTGGACAATGCACTACGCTCTACCGCCAAATAGTTTGCAAGTTCTGTTTTATTAAACGGAATATCAAAATAACTTGCCCCAGCAATTCTGCTTTGAGTTTCAAGATAAGACAAAACTTTGTCTTTGATTCCCCTTTGAGAAAGGTGTTTTATTTTATCCGTTAGCGCAAGCGACCTTGCAGAAATCATCTTCATCATGTCTTTTGCAAGAATTTGATGGCACAAGCAGTTGTTTGAGCAAGGAGAAATTATCTTTTGTCTGTCAAAACTTGCAACAATAGACTTTTCTGCCGACACAAGCGCGTCTTTATATGTATTCTTGTCGGCATACGCCTCTTCTAGACCAAAAAAATCCCCCGCCTTAAGATTTAAAATGATTGCAATGTTGCCAAACATATCTTCATGCTCCACATTTGCCTCACCCTTGACAATCAAATAAACCCTGTTTGCTTTGCTAGACTGGTTAATAATAACCTCTCCTTTCTCAAAAGAGGCTATTTCTGCCTTAAAGCAATTTTTCATTCGCGCTATATCTTGGTCGGAACAACCTTTGAAAAGTGCTAGTTTTTTGAGGTCTTTTAAATTTTCCACTCCTGTCCCCTATTTGTTGCAAAAACAACAAAACTTATATGAAAAGTATAGTATAATTGAGATAGAAAGTCAAGTTAATTTTGTCGAAAAACAAAATCTTGCCTTGTTCGAAGGAGGGAATTATGAACATTATTAAAAGAAATGGCCAAGAAGTAACATTTGACCAAAACAAAATTAAAAATGCTATTTCTAAAGCAAACAACTCGGTCGATGCAGGGGTACATCAATTAACCGAAAAGGAAATCAAAGAGATTACAAACGAGGTTACAGCAAAGTGCAAAAAGATTTCCAGAGCGGTTGGTGTTGAGGAAATTCAAGATTTTGTTGAAATGGCTATAATGCAAAAAGGCGCTTTTGAAGTTGCCAAAAACTATATAACATATCGTTATCGCCGTCAACTTGCAAGACAATTCAACAGCACAGACAAAAAGATTTTTGCCATTATTGACGGTCAAAATGAAGAGGTAAAGCAGGAAAACAGCAACAAAAACCCTACAATAAACAGCGTACAGCGTGATTATATGGCTGGAGAAGTAAGCAAGGACCTTACAAAAAGATTTTTGCTTCCAGAACATATTTGGAAAGCACACGAAGAAGGCCTTATCCACTTCCACGATGCCGACTATTTTGCTCAAAGAATGCACAACTGCGACCTTGTAAATCTTGAGGATATGCTTCAAAATGGAACAGTTATCTCCAATGTTTTGATTGAAAAACCACATTCTTTTTCAACAGCCTGCAATATTGCAACACAAATAGTTGCTCAAGTTGCTTCCAACCAATATGGCGGACAAAGCATAAGTCTTGCTCATCTTGCCCCGTTTGTTGATGTTAGCAGACAGAAATTCCGCAAAGATGTTAAGGCAGAACTTGACCTTATCGGCAAGGGAAATGATGATAAATTGATTGACGAAATCACAGAAAAAAGAGTTAGACAAGAGATAAACAAAGGTATTCAAACAATTCAATATCAAATGATAACTCTTATGACAACAAACGGCCAAACACCTTTCGTAACAGAATTTTTATATCTGGGTGAAGCAAAATCGCAAAGAGAGAAAGATGACCTTGCTCTTATTATTGAAGAAACTCTTAAACAGCGTTATGAAGGAGTTAAAAATGAACAAGGTGTAGCAATCACTCCTGCCTTCCCAAAAATTATCTATGTTCTAGAAGAAGACAATATTCATCCAGACAGCAAATATTATTATTTGACAAAACTTGCGGCAAAATGCACTGCAAAGCGTCTTGTTCCCGACTATATTAGCGAAAAGAAGATGAAAGAACTTAAAGAAGGCAACTGCTTCCCTGTTATGGGTTGCCGAAGCGCACTTTCCCCTTGGAAAGATGAAAATGGAAACTATAAGTTTTATGGAAGATTTAATCAAGGCGTTGTTACAATTAACCTGGTTGATGTTGCCCTTTCTTCTGGCGGAGATATGGATAAGTTCTGGAAGATTTTTGATGAAAGACTTGCCCTTTGCTATGAAGCATTGATGATAAGGCATAACCGCCTAAAAGGAACTTTGTCTGATGTTGCTCCAATTTTATGGCAACATGGTGCAATTGCAAGGTTAAAACCTGGCGAAAAAATCGACAAATTGCTCTATGGTGGATATTCTACAATTTCTCTTGGCTATGCCGGCCTTTATGAATGCGTAAAATATATGACAGGAAAGTCTCACACCGACCCAGAAGCAACACCTTTTGCTTTGCAAGTTATGCAACACATGAACGATGCTACAAACAAATGGAAAGAAGAAACAAATATCGGCTTCTCAATTTATGGAACGCCACTTGAAAGCACAACCTATAAATTTGCAAAATGTCTTCAAAAGCGTTTTGGCATAATTGAAGGAGTTACAGACAAAAACTATATCACAAATTCTTATCATGTCCATGTCTGCGAACCAATCAATGCCTTTGATAAATTAAAATTTGAAAGCCAGTTCCAAGCCCTTTCAACAGGCGGAGCAATAAGTTATGTTGAAGTGCCAAACATGCAAGACAACCTTGAAGCAGTTATGCAAGTAATCAAATTTATTTATGACAACATTATGTATGCCGAATTAAACACAAAATCTGACTATTGCCAAGTTTGTGGTTGGGATGGTGAAATTATGATTGTTGAAGATGACGCCGGCAAACTTGTTTGGGAATGCCCAAAATGCAAAAACAGAGACCAAACAAAAATGAATGTTGCAAGACGAACTTGCGGATATATTGGAAGCCAATTCTGGAACCAAGGCAGAACGCAAGAAATAAGAGATAGGGTTTTGCACTTATAAGGTTTGACTATGAACTATGGAAATATAAAATTCTGTGATATTGCAAACGGCGAAGGTGTTCGCACTAGTCTCTTTGTAAGCGGTTGCACTCACCACTGCAAAAATTGCTTTAATCCTGAAACTTGGGACTTTTCCTATGGAAAACCTTTCACCGAACAGACAACAGAAGAAATTTTAAAATCATTAAAGCCAGAGCACATAAATGGATTAACACTGCTCGGTGGCGAACCTATGGAAATTGCAAATCAAAAAGCACTTTTACCACTAACAGAAAAGGTCAAAAAACTTTATCCAAGCAAAACAATTTGGTGCTACACCGGCTATCTGTTTGAAGACCTTTTGCCAGGCGGAAAGGTTAATACCCCTTGGACAAAATCTCTTTTGCAAAATATAGACATTATTGTTGATGGAGAGTTTGTTGACAAACTAAAAGATATTTCTTTGCGTTTTAAAGGCTCGTCAAATCAAAGAATTATTGATGTAAAACAAAGTTTGGCGCAAAACACGGTGGTGCTTAGCCCATATAACGAAAAAAGAAAATAAAAGGCGGAAAATATAAAAAATAATCTAAAAACAATTTATAAATAATTCATCAATACAAAAACTTGACAGGTTTTATAAAATTGACCTGTCGGCAAATTCCTAGACTGCTAAAAACAAGCAAAATAAAGACTCAAAATGCTCAAAGCCAAAAGTTTAGTTTTCTAAATTGGTTTTGGGCATTTTCCAATTTATGGCACAAGAAAAATCTTTGTAAGTTTTTACGCTGTTTTTGTTGTAGTTTGTCTCTTGCGTTATCAAATTTTTATCGTGCTTTTTTGATTTTTGCAAAGCAGAAATTACAATAGCGTTTTTTAATCATAAAAAATACAAAATTTAGTGCATAAACATTGCAAAAAATTATAAATTCTATCACAATAGTTTACATTTTAAACAAAATATAATATAATAAAAACATGAAAGAAAACAAAAAATCAATTGAAAAAACATTAAGAACAGTTTTACTTGTTGCCCTATTTGGTTCTGTAGGTTTTGTTGCAGGCATTCCTTGCATTATTTTTGGAGCAACAAACTCTTGGTGGCCACTGCTTGTGCTGGGAATAATTCTTGTAGTGTTTGGATTTTATGGAACACCTCTGCTGTGGGTAAACTATGGTTCATTAAAAACACAAAAACGCGTTGTTGACGCTATAAATGAAGAACATCTAACAAATGTTGCCGAAATTGCATCTCAACTACAAATGAAAGACAAAGATGTTAGAGAATATATTAGAAAAGGCATCAACAAAAAATATATTACAGGTTTTTTGTATGACGGCAATACTCTAACACCAAATGAAAAGCAAGCCCCAAAAAAGAAAATTGTGCAATCAACTTGCCCAAACTGTGGCGGACGACTTGAAACGACCGAAAAAGGATATACTTGCCCATACTGTGGGAGTTCGTTTGAAAAACAATAAGATTATTGACTGCGTAACAAAAAAAGGCATTTTTAAAAATGCCTTTTTTATGCGTATTTGTTTAATTAAAAAATGCTTTAAATGCAGAATAAGCAGAGTATAAGTCCGCTTTTGAAATAAGTTCGTTTGGCGCATGCATTGAAAGCACTGGAATACCAATATCTATTGTGTCAATATTAAGTTTGGCAATAAATTTGGCGATAGTTCCGCCACTGCCAATATCAACTTTGCCAAGTTCGCCTGTTTGCCAAACAACACCATCTCTATCCATTTTTTGTCGCAGAGAGCCAACCAGTTCTGCGGACGCATCGTTTGAGCCAGATTTTCCACCCACACCACCATATTTTTTAATGCTAACACCACATGAAAGCATTGAAACATTTTTATAGTCAAATGCATTTTTAAAATTAGGGTCGTATGCGCTTGTAACATCGGCCGATAAACATTGTGATGCCATTCTTACCTTGCGTGATGAACAGTTGAAGTTTTCGCAAATTTCGTCAATAAGGTCTTCTAGCAATTTGCTTTGCGCCCCTGTGTTGCCTTCACTGCCAATTTCTTCTTTATCAAACAGTGCAACCATAACGGTGTCGTTACTGTTACAGTCAAACAATGCTTGAAGTGCAGAAAAAGCACATGATTTATCATCTTGACCATAACCGGAAATAAAGGCTCTGTCAAAGCCAACTTCTCTAGCCTTGATTGCTGGCACAGCGCAAATTTCACTTGTTATCAAATCGGTTTCGGTTATTTGATAATTGTCATTCAAATACTTTAAAATGCCAGACTTTATTGCATCAACCTTGCAATCTTTTAGTGCTTTTCCGCCAACAATCAAGTTTAATTGTTCTCCGCTCACAATTTCTTTGCCTTGCGTCTGCTCTAACGCTCTTGAAAGGTGTGGCAATAAATCGGAGATGTAAAAAACGGGGTCATCTTCCTTTTCTCCTACCACAAAATCAACCTTTTCTCCGTTTGCTTTGACAACCACGCCATGCAAAGCCAAAGGTATTGTTAAATAGTGAAATTTCTTTATCCCGCCATAATAATGCGTTTTAAAATAGCATATTTGTCCATCTTCAAACACAGGATTTGGTTTTAGGTCCAACCTTGGAGAATCAATATGCGCACCTATAATTTTTATGCCATTCTTTGCTAAATCATTTTTGCCAATTTTGAACAAAAAAATCGCTTTGTTGTGGCCGACAATATATCGTTTGTCTCCAACCTTTAATTTTTGACCAAATTCAAAAGGCTTGTAACCACACTTCTCTGCCAAAGTTGTAGCATGCAGACACCCTTCTCTTTCTGTTTTTGTTTTATCAAGAAAAGACATATACAAACGAGCAAAATCGTCAATTTCTTTTGCTTTCTTTTTAGAAATATCATTGTACATATTTGACTTTTTATACATCAAATTTTCCATATATCTCTCTCCTTATAACTATTTTTCGCTTTGAAGTTTAAAAATTTTCTTTTTACGCTGTTTTAATGCTTTGTCAACCTTTTTATGTTGCACCTTGCTTTCGGTTTTTAAAAAAGATGCCGACTTTTGCACTTTATTTTTAAACACACTTTGCTCTTTCAAAAATGTGCCATCACCATAAGTTTCGGATACGATATTTGAAAATACAAAAGCGTTTGGCTCTATTTCCTCAACCATTGCCCTTAATTCTTCTGTCTGGATATCTGGAATTAATGACAGCAGAATTGTCTTTCTTTTTTTAGAGAACATTCCTTCCCCTTCAATGCGAGTTACGCCACGATGATAGGTCTTTAATATTGCCTCCGAGATAGTTTCTGCGTCATCACAAATGATATAGCATGCTCTAACCTTCTTGATTTTGTCTAGCACAAAATCTGTTGCCCATGACGAAATAACCGAAACAATAATGGCATACAGCGCTGTGTTAAGTCCGCTTGTGATAACTGTCAATATGATAACAACAATGTTGATAAACAAAATGCAAACTCCGCGTTTGATTTTTGGAACATATTTGTTTATTATTACCGCCAGCACATCGCTTCCGCCAGTAGAGCCGTTATATCTATATGCAATGCCTACACCTAGTCCATAAAGCACTCCGCCGATAATTGAAAACAAAAGTTTATCATCTGCTTGTGAGGTTATGGCTGGAATTGTAAAAAACTGCATTGCGAGAGTGTAAGTTCCAAGACCTACCAAAGTAAGAACAATAAATTTCCAGCCAAAGAGTTTGAGTGCAAACAGAAAAATAATTATATTGATTGCCAAATAAATGATTGAAGTTGCAATATCTACCCCTGCGCCTAAAAGCGCGTTATGAATGATTTGTGCAAAACCACTAAGCCCTGTAGGAATAATCTCGGCTGGCTCAAAAAAAGATTTGAAGGCAAATCCTCCTACAATACCACCCAAGGCAACCATGATAATTTGCCAAACAAACCTTAAATTGCTATTTTTTTTAAGTTTAGCTTTTATTTCCGTTTTCATATTCAAAAGTTTAACACATTTTTTTTATAATTAAAAGCAATTTTGCAAATTTTTTGACTTGTTTCGACAAATAGGAGTATAATATTAGTATGAAATGTTTGTTCTTATATAATCCAAAAAGCGGGAAAGGCAAAATTGCAAGAAAAGAAAAATATATAAAGTCTTATCTTGGGAAAATCTTTGACGAAGTTGATGTTTTTTATTCTAACGCCAAAGGCGATATTTTTAATAAAATTTTAGAATGCGGTCAACTTTACCACACTCTTGTTGTTGCTGGGGGCGATGGCACTATAAGTGAAGCAGTAAACGGAATTATGCACCTAAACAAGCGCCCAAATCTTGCAATTCTGCCTTTTGGCACTGTGAATGATGTTGCTCATAGTTTACATATTCCTTTTAACACAAAAAAGGCGCTGGCTGTGATAAAAAATGGGAAACCTTTAGCACACGATGTTTTAAAAGTGAATAATGACTTTGGTATATATGTTTTTGGTGGCGGAGTTTTTACAGAAACAAGTTATAACACTCCGCAAAAAGCAAAGAAAAAGTTTGGACGGCTTGCCTATGGAATTCACGGCTTGAAAGAAATGTTTCGCTCGTCAAACGCAATGCTTTCTTTTACCATAAATGGTCAAACTTTTTCTTGCAACGCATCACTTTTTCTGTTTATAAATTCTATTTTTGTGGCAGGTTTTAAAATTGACAAAACAAACAACGCTTGCGACCAAAAGGCTTCATTTGTGCTAATAAAAAGCGCAGATAACAAAGTGAAAGTTTCCCAATTGTTTAAAATTGCAAAACTTTTTGTTTGTGGATACAAACAAGCCTGTTCTCATGATGTTTTTAAAATAAAAACTTCAAAAATTGTGATTGAATGTGAAAAAGAATATCCATTTAATCTTGACGGTGAAATATATTTTGCAAAATCGGTTACCGTTGAAGTTGTTCCAGGCTTAAACATTTTGCACTAGTTTTTCTAAAACAAAATTTAGACAGCACCAAACTTTTCAATTCGACAAAAATATACTTCTTTGTTGCAACAAGTTTTCATGCCCGACAAAATATAGTTCTTGTCGCAAAATTTTTTCAACTTGAAAGTCTGCCACTTGTTTTGTTGTTATGTTTAATAGGCAAACAGTTCAACTTTTGCAGACAGCACAATTTCCCCATCAATCAAATCTTCATCCATACCCTCGCAATAACTTTGATATTTGCTACCACATTGGTAAGAACATTGTTCTTTGATTTTTAACACCTCGACATCGTCTTTGCCAAGCAATTTTTTTGCTTTTGCCTTTGCGTTTTCTATTGCAAGAGTTAAAAGGTCGTTATATTTTGCTTGATAGTCGGACAACTTGTAGTTTACAGAATTCACCGTTCCGCCAGAATTGCAAACGCTTTTTATGCTTGAGTGAAGATTTTCAAGATTATCGACTTGATATGAAAGGCTGGTGCAGGTGCGTGTTCCGCTTGTGCTGTTGCCTATAGTTGTAAAATATGAGGAATAATAATTTATAGAAATCTTGTCTTTTGTTATCCCCTCTTCTTCAAGCGTTTTTATAAGGGTTTTTAAAGTTTCGCTATTCTTTTCTTGTGAAACTTGTTTGTCAAGGTCCAAACTTTCAATCTCCACATTGACAACCGCTTGGTCTGCCTCAAACGTTTGCTCTGCTTGCCCAAAGACTAAAATTTTTGAATTTGAAATATCGGCTTGGTATTGATTTTCTTGTTCTTCAACTTGGTATTCCACCACTTCTTTTGTTGTTTCTGCCGAAGCAATAAAAAGTTGGCTTGAAAACATTGCAACCACTGCAATGGCAACAAGCACTAATGCTGGCAACAGTTTGAATATCTTTATTTTCATTTTGTCCTCCTTGCTTTTTAACATGGATTGCTTTAAAAAATATATTTATGCTTGACAAAGAAAGACAAAAATCGAACAGAAACGCCAAATATTTTTGACATAGAAAAGAAAAATCGAACAGAAACACTTTAATTTGCAGATAATAATATTGTAAAAAGGTGTTTAAAATTGTTTATAATTTCAATAATTTATATCACTATTCTTTATTGAGACAAAATTTCTTTACTTTTTGTATTTTTTTTGTTATTATCTTTATATGGCAAACAATAAAACTAAAAAAGACAGCAAAAAATTTAAAGAAAAATATTTTGATTTTTATGATGATGTTAAAGACCCTTCTCATAAAATCGTGGATTGGTAAGGAAAATGGAAGATAAAAAATTGAATATTGGTATATTTTGTGATTCGTTCTATCCGATGGTAGATGGCGTTGTGCAAGTTGTAGACAACTATGCAAGTATTTTGAGTAGGTTTTGCAATGTTACAGTTTTTGTGCCAAAGGGACGAAAAGATTTTAAAGACAACTTTCCATACAAAGTTGTGCGCAGTTCGATTATGCGTGTCTTTTTTCTTGATTATGACCTGCCTTTGCCAAAACTTGACGCGAAATTTAAAAAAGAACTCAAGATGGCAAACCTAGACATTGTACACATACATTCTCCTTTTACTATGGGAAAAATTGGCCTTGACTATGCAAAGAAACATAAAATTCCATGCGTTGCCACAATGCACAGTCAATTTAAAAAAGATTTTAAACGCAGTGCCAAAACGCCTCTGCTTGCACCTATTGTAGAACTTTTAATGACAATAATCCGCTCGGTGTTTAATGCAACAACAGAAAATTGGGCTGTTAATGGCGAAGTTGCAAGAATTTTTTATGAAGATTATAAAATCAATCGCAAACCTCTAGTGATGCTCAATGGCACAGATATGCTTCCTTTTGAAGATGAAACCCATCTTTTGTTGTTAAGACAAAAATATAACATCAAACAAGATGAAAAAATTTTGTTGTTTGTTGGGCGATTAAACCTTCTTAAAAACTTAAGTTTTCTTGTTAAAAGTTTAAGCGAACTTAAAAACAAAGGCTTTAAATTTAAAATGCTTTTTGTTGGCACTGGGCAAGATGAAGATGTTATAAAACGAGAAGTAAAAAAACTCAAACTCAACGACTCCGTTATTTTTGTCGGCAAAATTTCGGACAGAAAAGAACTTTCTGCTCATTATGCCCTTGCCGACCTGTTTACATTCCCATCTCTTTATGATTGCAGTTCGCTTGTTCAAATTGAGTCTGCCAGTCAAAAGACGCCTACACTGTTTTTAAAAGGAGCAGCAACTGCCGACACTGTTACAGAAAATGTTAATGGTTATCTGGCAGAAAATTCTCCTCAAAAATATGCAGATAAAATTATTGAAATCTTTAGCGATAATGAGCAATATCAAAAAGTTTGCCAAAACACTTTCAATGACCTGTATCTTCCTTGGCCAAAGGTTGTAGAGCGCGCTTTTGAAAGATATAAATTTTTGATTGAAGAAAACAAAAAATTGCAATATGCGCTTGCCCAGAAAAAAGCAATAAAAAAAGCAAAAAAATATAATAGCAAAAAAACTGGAAAGACAAAAGTTGTGGCAATAAAAAACAAATAAGGTAAATAAAAAAAGTTCAAGGTTGTCAAAACAATAAGTTTTAACTCTTGGACTTTTTTATTTACAATATAATTTTTTAACAATAAAATTTATCATTCTAACAGGCAAAATTCTTGTTAAAAGCACCACACATTTATATGAAAAACCAACCGTTTTGCGTAGCGGTGGATGTTTTTGCTTTGCCACTTTTGCAACAACTTTCGCCACGCTATCTGGTCCCTTACCACTCATCTCGTCTTTTTCAACTTTTTTGATACTCTTGTCAATATGAGCCTTTACGGACTTATCTTCAATATTATTCTCAACAATTCTAGACTTTGTAAAATTGGTTTTAACATCTCCTGGCAAAATTGCAGTAACTTTTACCCCAGAGGAATAAAGTTCATTTGCAAGGGCTTTGGAAAAAATTTCAACGCCTGCTTTGCTTGCCGAATAAACCGCCTGGTAAGGAAGTGGAACAACTCCTCCAACAGATGAGATGTTTATAATTCTTCCTTTGCTTTTTTTAAGATATCCAGCAAAAATTCGGCATAATGAAATTTGTGCCGACAAATTTGTGTCTATAAGGGCATATATGTTCTCTGCCGAACTGTGTTCAACTGCACCAGCAATACCAAAGCCTGCGTTGTTGATAAGCAGGTCAATTCTGCCTTCCTTTTCAAAAATTTCTTTAGCAATTTCTTCCACTCTTATATAGTCATTTATATCAACCTTGTAATCTACAAATCCCTGCTCTGCTTTTATAGAACGCGAAAGGTTGTAAATTATATAGTCATTTTTTAACCTTTGTCCACAAGCCTGGCCTATTCCACTGCTTGCGCCTGTGATAACTGCAATTTTTTTAGTTTTCATTGACAATCAACCTTGAAGCGCCAACTGCAAGTGCGCCATCTCCTATATGACAGGCAATGGACAATGAGAGCGGGTTAACATATAGCAGTGGAATATTTGGAAAAGCGTTTCTTAACTGCTCGGCAAAAACTTCTGCTTTATCTCTGCAATTTGTGTAAGCCACCATCAGCCTCATTTCGCCTTTTTCCACAAAGTCTTTAAATCTTGTTTCAAAATCTTTTTTCATTGCGTCAATCATTTTTTGACAACCCGCTTTTTCATTTAGCACTTTGGCATATTGGTCAAGTTTTCCACCTTGAATCTGTAAAACAGGTTTTATTTTTAAAAGTGTGCCAATAGCGGCTGCTGCTGGCGTAATTCTTCCCCCCTTCTTTAAATATTTTAATGTTGAAACCATAATATAAATGCTGTTGTTGTTTATGTTGTCTTCAAGACGCTTTTTAATTTCTTCTGCATACAGGCCTTTCTTTGCAAGTTTAAGGGCGTCAAAAACCGAAACCTTTAAAGTTACAGAAATTGCATGATTGTCAACAACTTGGACTTTGCCATTAAATTGTTTTGCAAAGTTTTTTGCTGTTTCACAAGACATGCTAAGCGCGCTCGACATAGGAAGATGAACAACCTCGTCATATTCTTTCAAAAGGCTTTCCCAAAGTTCAACAATGCCACCAATTGATGGTTGAGAAGTTGAAATATCTTCATTTGAAAGCAATTTTTTGTAAAATTCTTCTTGTGTAAGATTTATATCTTCAAAATATTCTTCATCGCCAATCATAAATGGCATAGGGATAACATATAAATCTTTGATTTTTTTCATTTCTTCTTGTGTTATACCCGAATTACTATCTGTTACAACTGCTATCTTTTTCATAAACCTTCCTTTTATCTATCAATATGAAATGGATTTCCATCTAAAAAAGTTCCGCCAATATGAGAATATCCAAGTTTGCCTGAGGCTTTTCTCATAATACGCGATTTGTGCTTTGCGTAATATGCTCTACAACGCGGATTGACGCAAATATATCTTTGAGAACGACTAAAATATCCCATCAACATAAACTTTGCTTTTCCCCCAATTTCATCCAAAAGTGGCTCTTTATACAAAGAGTCTTCTCCACAATATGGGCAAGGCTCATCAACTCGTATATGAGCGTGAAAACGCTTGGCAGATTTATCCCAATTTTTCTTGTTCTTATTTTCATCGCCTTTTTTATCGCTTTTGTCTTCTTTGTCTGGGGCGCTTTGCTCTTGCTGATTTGAAGAATAATCACTTTGCTCGCCATATGCGGATTCTTGGTCTTGGCTAGCGCCGTCCTCTTCTTCATCATAATATTCTAACATAAACACACCTCAAAATTTATTATACACAATTGTTATGATTTTACAAAATAAAAAAGCGCATTTTCTGCGCAATTTTATTTTAGTCAATCCAAAGAACTTTGCCTACTACAATAAGTGAAATAATGTCAATAAGCCACATAAACGGAATTCCAATCACCAGCAATAAAATTCCAAGAACTATTCCTAGAACATTGCCTTTGTCAATGGACCTAATAAGACGATAAACATTCCAAACAATATCTAGAAATGGAATTGCAAGAATGATTTTAATCCACAACGCAAGCCCGTCCATAGCATTAATAAAATTTTTCATACTCCCCTCCTCGATAGAAATATTATATGCTCAAAAATATTTTTAGTCAATCAAATAATGTAGAAAAACAAGTTTTTTTGTTTTATTTTGCAAATATGTTGACAAAATTTTAAAGAGTTGCTTAATTTTTTTGTTTTACATTGACAAGCGTAAAAAAAAAGATTAAAATAAAATAGGTTTTACTGGTATTGTTAGTTGCAATATACAATAGCAAAAACCTTGGTATTAGTTTTAAAACAAAGTCTAACTCGCCTTAAAACATCTGCTCTTAAGTATGTTTTGGTCTCAACGCGAAAAGGACAATTTGCTTTCTTCTAAAAAATATTCTATTATTTGAAAGCCAATGATTTTGTTCTAAAAATTTTACTTCTTTGATATGCGGAAGTGGCGAATCCGGGGTCCCCAAAAAATGAAAGTTTTTTGGGGTGGTAGTGGCAGACGCGTAGGTTTGGGTCTCTGCGCGAAAAAGAAATTGTGTTGCTTTAAAAAACTTTATCCTATTGTTTTGATATGCGGAAGTGGCGAATCCGGGGTCCCCAAAAAATGAAAGTTTTTTGGGGTGGTAGTGGCAGACGCGCAGGTTTGGGTCTCTGCGCGAAAAAGAAATTGTGTTGCTTTAAAAAACTTTATCCTATTGTTTTAATATGCGGAAGTGGCGAAATGGCAGACGCGCAGGTTTCAGGTACCTGTGGTAGCAATACCTTGTGAGTTCGACTCTCATCTTCCGCACCAAATTGTTGCTTTTAAACACAAAAATCTTTTCTATTTGAAATCTTTTCTATTTGAAATCTTTTCTATTTGAAATCTTTTCTATTTGAAATCTTTTCTATTTGAAATCTTTTATAAAACAAAAAAAGACTAGCCATCTAGTCTTTTTTTACTTCAATCATGCAGGCTGTTGGTGCATCTGTAATCCTTACTTTATTTGAGATTTCTACCCCTGCAATTACATACACTTCATTGCCATCTGCAAGCACTGGCAAGACCTTTCGCTGTCGAAGTGGAATTTTTTTGTCTATAAGATATGATTTAAGTTTTTTGCTTCCACCGCCAAACTTTTCAAACACATCACCATCTTGTCTAAATCTCCAAACGGCAGTTTTTGGAACTTTTCTAAAGTCTATATAAAGCACATTCTTGCGTGGTGCGCAGTCTTTTACCCGCTTGACAATAATTCTGCCAAATCCTTCAACTTCAAATTCACCGCTCTTGAAAGGTTGATTTAAAACGACTTCATCTTTGTGCTTATTGACAATTGTGATATAGTCATATTCTTTTATTGCAACAGCATCAAAAGGCAGAGAAATTCTTTTTCCGTTTTCAAGATTTTTTGCAAGATCCAAAATCATATCTATATGTTTTCTTTCAATATCTTTTGTTATACCTATTGCTTTGAGCGCCTTAAAGATTATTCTAATTATAATTGGCTTGTCAAAGAAGAAATAACTTGTTGGTATTTTTGCTTCTTCATCTTCAACAATTACTGCGTCTGCATAAAGATTTTTGTTGATATATTCATCATCTTCACTAACCGCTTGCCCAAATGAAGCAATTGCCTTGACAGCGTTTGGCCAGCGAGTTAAAACTTGTTTCATAACAACATTGCGGATAAAATTTCGGTTGTAAGAGGTGTCGGTGTTGGTTTCATCTTCGCGATAATCTAGGTCGTATTCATCTATGTATGCCATGATTTCTTCTTTTGAAGTGTTAAGCATAGGTCTAATATATACATTGTCCCTAATTGGCTCCATACCCTTTGCACCGCTAACCCCACTTCCTCTAAATATATGCATTAAGATGGTTTCCGCCTGGTCTTGCATATGGTGGGCTAGAGCAATTTTATCTACAAGGCCTTTTCTCAATAAAGTTTTAAAAACG
Organism: uncultured Clostridia bacterium; assembly: GCA_944349915.1. GTDB lineage: Bacteria > Bacillota > Clostridia > Christensenellales > UBA1242 > Caccovivens. The sequence goes on from CALVNU010000005.1 coordinate 18,431, forward strand.
CCATATCTTGCTTCTCTGCCAGCGGTTTCAACACTTACATTGTTTTCTTTTGCAATTTTTGGTGCGTCAACGCGAAATTTATAAAAACGCACACCTAGTTCTTTTGCTTTTTCTTTTGCAAAGTCTGCGTCAATATAACTGTTTTCTCTTATACCGTGGTCAATGTGAATTGCAACAACTTCTATATCCCATTTTTGCTGGTTGCTTGCCAAATAATGCAGAAGCGCCATAGAATCGCTTCCACCACTAAAGCCAACGCCTATAACATCGCCAGCAGAAATCATTTTTGTTTGCTTAATAAACTCGTCAATCTTTTCAAACATTTTTTTTGCCCCTTTATCTTTTTTATTATACACTATAAAATAGAAGTAGGCAAGACTAAAATTCAAAAAATTTATTTGTTTATTATTTTTTTGCTTTTTTTAAGATTTTTTGCGTTTTTTTTTCTGTTTTTATTGATTTTTTTGCATTTTTACTATTTTTTTTGTTTTGTAAATTTTTAATTTTTAAATTTAAAAAATTTTGACAACCAGGCAAGTCATGTCGTCAACCGCATATCCGTTGTTGTTTGCCAGCGCTTTGTCAACAATAGCCTGCGCATATTCTTGCGGATTTGTGGTTTTGATTGTTAAAAGAAAATCGCGATAGTCCTTATCGCTTCCAAAAGCATCGTTCACCCCATCACTTGAAATGACAATAAAATCTTTTTCCGACAAAACAACTTTTTTAATTAGTGGTTTTGCCTCTTGTATAACCCCTATTGGCAACGCTCCACTTTCAAGAATTTCGCAGCCGTCCTCTCTTCTTACAAAAGATGAAGTTGCTCCCATTTTAACAAAATCTGCAATGCCACTTTTTAAGTCTACAACACAAATGTCTATTGTTGAAAACATTTCGTCTTTTTCAAGATTTAAAAGTTTGTTGACCGATGAAAGAATTATCTCATTATCAAATCCGGCTTTATAAAAATTTTCCACCAGTCCGATTGCTGTTTCTGCCTTATCGTGAGCCTCTCCGCCACTTCCCATACCATCACAGATTGCAAACATAAACTTGTCGCCGTCAAGCCTTTCAATGCTGTGGCAATCCCCCGACAGAGAAGACCCAGACTTGTTTTGCAGAGCAATGCCAAAAATACAATCAAATCGCGGAGCCGTTTTCAAGTTGACTGTGGTTAGCCCGGCGCGGGAAGATGGATAACTTTCAAAAATCGCCATTTTGCTTCCACAAATTTTGGAAACAACGCTTTGAAGCCGAGTTTTCTCCACATCCTCATCGCGAACAATAAGTGACACAACCATGGTTCTGGCATCTTTATCATATACCACAGCATCGGTGCACGCAATATTGTTGAAGGCAAGTTCGTCAATCAACTTGTCTTCTTTGCTGTTATCAAATGTCAAAATTGGTTCAACTTCGCTTGCAAGTTCCCTCATAAGTCCAGCCACGCCAGAAAGTTGGTCGGAAATTAAAAGTTTGCTAGTGTCAACATTCCCAACCAGTTGACTATAATTTCTATATTGACTTGTCAATGTGTTTATCTCGCTTATAAGCATGTTTCCTTTGCCACAGCGTGATACTAGATAACTTGGAAGGTCCAGTATTGTAATCCTTCCCTTTTCAAGAGCAATCGTTATCATCTCTTCAAAAACTTTTTTTGTGTCTGCAGAAAAGGTTCTGTGGCAATGCTTTTCTTCTGAACAATTTTTGCAAATTGTTGACCTTATTTCGTTGTAAAGCATTTCTTTTACTTGTTCTGGGCTCATCTCCGATTTGATAAGTCTTTTAAACACCGAATTCATTTCAAAAAACACTTCCGACAGGTTGTCAAGTCGCCTGTGCAAAATTTCGCGGTTTCGATTGATAAGATTTTTAACCGCAAGATTTTGACTGTTTGAAGTAAATAAAATTTTGACTTCTTGATACCATTTTGAAGGAAGAAAAAAGAATATTAGGCTGGAAATAAGGACTGGCAAACATTCAATAATGCCATAGGAATAATAGGTGTTGAAATAAAAACCGCAGATAAGTTCTGCCACTATAACTCCTGCAACCGAAAAAATGCGATACTTTGTGCTAAAAACGCCGGCAAACAGTGCCCACAAAATAAGTGGTGCAAAATAAATCGGATTATTAGAAGAAATAAGTGTGCCAAGCGCCATAATTGATGACACCAAAATGCCCATGCGCGCGCCTGCAATATAATTAAACACCAAAATTATAAAGCAGGCAAAAAGTTTTAAAAATGAAAAGTTGTAAAAATAAAAATTATCAAGCCCTGCCGAGAAGGCAACGAGTAAGATTGCAGAGCAAACAATTTCAAAATTTGAAAACTTGAACGCGCTTTTTCTAAGCAGAAGCGGTTCGAAAAAAGATATTGCAACATAACAAAACAACAACGCTGTTATCATATTTACAACTATCAATATTGGATTGAGTCCACCTAAAACTTGAAAAGTGATAGAGGCAGATTGACTTATTGCAAGATATACAAAAAGTTCCCACTTTTTCATGCCCTTTTTGCACATGATATGTATGTAATACGGTAAAACCAAAACTAAAACTGTAGCCAGTGCACAGATTGCATTTTGCAAAGTTGGATATGCACAAATACTTCCTATAAGATACGCTGGCGACAAAATCCAAACTTTTTGATTTGCCCAGGCAAGCGCAAAAAACATGGAAAAAGCAAACGGAAAAATAATGCCTGCCACAGACGCCAATGAAAGAACATAAAATAATATTATAAACCCCAAAAACTGTGCAAAATAAAATAGTTTTGTTTTCATAAACTCTCCATGCATAAATTATAAAAAATAACTAAAAAAAGACATAGCCAAATGTTGTCGAACTATGTCATTTTTGCTCTCATTTTGTGATATTTTTATGCCACGGATATTGCTGTGTTACTTTTGCTTTTTCTACAAATCGCTTTTAAGCTGTCTTTTGCGTTCAATAGCCTTTAAAATTGTGTCAACAGTATTGTTTAAATTGTCGTTATCTATAACAATGTCATAATCTTTTTTATGCTCACGCTCAAAAGGCGCGCGCGATAGCCTTAATTTTATACTTTCTTCGCTCTCTCCCCGCTCGTGAAGCCGTCTTTTTAATTCTTCATCATCAACTTCCAAAAATATAGACAAAATTTCATCTTTCGCAAAATATTTACGCAATTTTTGGTTCCCTTTCACATCAATATCTCGAATATAATCATGATTTTTGTCTTTTTTAACCTTTTCAAGTTCATCTTTCAAAATTCCGCGATATTCTCCATGGACAAGTTCATGTTCAAACAACAGCCCTTGGTTTAATTTTTCTTCAAACTTGTCTTTCGACATAAAAAGATATATATCACTTTTTTTCTCGTTCGGTCTTGGTTTGCGCGTTACCGCCGAACGAAAAACCTTGAAATCTTTTCTCTTTTTTAATTCTTCAATGACAGTATTCTTTCCACTGCCCGAAACTCCAGATAAAATAATAAGCATAACCACCTCTTTTGTTTATAATATCAAATAAAACAAAAAAAGTAAACAAAATCAATGTTTTGCAAATTTCCGCGCTAAAATTTATGGCAATTGACTAACAAATTCAAAAATTCATCGACGAATCAATCTGCTTGCCACTTTGCTATACTCTTGTCACATTTGGAAATAGTTAATAATTCCACAAAGCAAACTGTAACAAAAATCTTGACGATATTCTTGTGTTTGCAACAACTTTTCTTCTTCTGGATTTGATAGAAAACCACACTCTACAAGACAGGAAGGAATTTGCGAGTAATTTAGCACAAAATAGTCCCCCACGCTAACATAATCTCTTGCGCTGTCAAAACTTTGACTTAATGATGACTGCACGCTTTTTGCAAGTTCAAACCCAAGACCGGAACCTTTTGCATAAAATACCTGTGCCCCTTCGCTTGATGACAGCGGAAAGGAATTCATATGAAGACTTATCATTATGTCTGCGCCACTTCCATTGATAATGCTTTTTCTTTTCTCCATTTCACTTTTCTTTTTGTTTGGAGCGCTCTCGTCATAAAGACCGTCCATCGTAGACCTTGTCAAAACCACACCAAATCCAAACTGCTCACATAGGTTTTGAAGTTCCAAAGCATACTCAAGATTGAGTTTGCTTTCTGTAACGCCAGTGTCTTTACCCACAGCACCGCCATCTCGCCCACCATGTCCAGCGTCGATGACGATGGTATAAGTCGGCTTTGGCGAAGAAGTAGTCTTAACAGCAAAAATAGTTATAATTGCCACCACGCAAATAATAATGCTTAAACAAATCAAGATTGATTTTTTACTTATAATCAAAAACAAATTTTTCATAATGTATTTTATTAACAAGACAAACTTTTTATCACTTATCTCCAAACACTTGGTACAAAAGATTGAAAATACATATTTTGGCAACACTTTCTAAATCTTTTCGTGATATTTATTATTTAATTTTAAAAAAAATATGATATAATCTGCTTATGGAAATCACTGTTAAAAATTTAAATAATCTTTATAAATCTACATTTGACAATGTGGAAAACCTTTCTCAATTTCTTGCTAAAAATCGTATTGACAACGCACTGGACTTTCACTATGGACATAGAATCAAAATTGACAAACAATTTACAAATGAAATGTATCCTATTCCGCTTTTTCGCTGTAGATTGCAAGGAATAAAAACAGAAATTTTTCTTGATGTGTATACAACAAAAACTACATGGGTTATGTTAAACTTTACCCAAGCAAACAAGAAATTTTATCTTTGGATTTGAGTGTTTTCAAAAATTTGAAATATTTAATATATGGCTTCTATTATCAACAAGAATTGTTTAATGCAGAAAATATAGCACAGACAAAAGAAAACATTAAAAAATCAAAAGAAAGCAAATTTATTGTCTATTTTGACTTTAAAAAACTTGAGCAGGTTTTCAATATAGTTGAAAAACTTTCAAGCAAGCCAACTACCCAAAACAAAAGTTTTTCAATAGCAAATTATAAATGCGACTGTGGGCATTACATATCTATTGACGCCGACAATGGCTCTTGCCCAGTTTGTGGAAAAGATAGTCATTTCAAAAGAAAGATAAAAACAAAATGCCCCGTTTGTCAATCTAGATGTTTGAAAGACCACTATGGCAATGGCAAATGTGATAATTGCGGTTGGCAATTTGACAAATACTCAAACAAGTTTAGAAGCCGAGTAATCTATCCTAACCTTGTTTCTCTAAATAAAGCAAGAAACCTATATAGCGAGAATAAACCTATGAAGCCTGACTTGAATGATTTTCTTGAGGCATTTGAGTTTTATGGGGAAACAGGATTTGACTATAAAAATATTGGATTTTCATTGTTTGCTAAAAATGAAAATGGTATTGAATTTAATTGGGGACCAGAACCGAATGGTACTGCATATTTTAAAGATAAGCAAGATTTTATTCAAAATGCAAAGATTGGAGATGAATATGTGCGGGATATTTGGGATAAAGTTGAAAATCCTTGTTATTTATAAAAAATTAAAGCATATCAAACGATATGCTTAGGCTATAGCCAAATAAAAAGGTCAACAGTATAAAATCTGTTAGATTGTGCTAACAGATTTTTTTGTTGAAAAGATTTTTTGTTTGTGAGTTTTTTGTTGCAAAGATTGTTTGTTTAACAAAGATTTCTTGTAAAGTCAATTTTCTTTAGATGTAAACAAATAAAATTCAACAATAATTTTTATGCTTAATGTGATAAAATTGAAAAATTATTGTATTTTCTCAAAGACAATATTCGATTTTGCATTTATTAAAATATTATTTTTTATGTTTTAATTTGTTTTTCTATCAACCCATCTTTGGCTATAAATTCTTTTAATGCAAAAAAGAGAGCAAAAAGATGCGTCCGCTCTACAAAAAATGATTAAAATTTGTTTTGCAGTCTATGCTAGATTGTCAATAGTTCGCTTATCGCTATAACAAACATATTGTTATGCCAAATAGATTACAGTTTGGCATAACAGAGTAACCAAACTTACAGCCAACAAAACTGCAACCGTATAAAAAATCGGTTTTAATTTTATAACAAAGCATTTCATGTTGTATTATATTTGCACCCTGTTAATTTTAGCACTAATTGAGCGGTAAAAATAAAATTTTGTTGGAATTTAATCACTTTTTGCTTTTTAACGACAATTTTTTGAGTTATCCACATAGTTATCCACATTTTATCCACATTTTTACAAAATAATGTGGATAACTTTTTTTTCTTTTCTTGACAAAAACAGACTTTTTGTTGATAATATATGTGATGCAAAAAAATTTAACAGCATGAAATTTTTAAAATTCTATCGAATTTTTATGCTTTCACATTGCATCATGATTTGAATAAACTCCAGTCTTGCTCAACTTATTCCTCCGCTTGTTTAATTATGGATTATATTATTATGAATTTTTCTTTAAACACTATAACTTTATCTGCTTCGGGCTATAACACCCCTGCCACATATCAAGTGTGTGCTTCCGAGTGTTATCTTTTTATTCAACCTTCTTTTGAAAGCGAAAAGGTTGAGATTGATGGACAACCTGTTGTGTTAGAGCATGGACAAGAGTTGTCTGTTCATGTAGAAGGCGAGCGGTTTTCTTATGTTGAATTGAAAGATGACATTTTTGGATATGTTTTTAATTATTACATTTGCTCTAATGAAGGTCAAGACATATACCCCTCTTTTAATGGCTTTGTAAGAACGGAAGGTGCTGTTATTTTTGATATGCAATTTGAAAACAGCGGATACACAGCCCACTCTGGTCAAGAAATTTTTATTTATGACGGATACCACTCCACAGAAATATACACTGCAGTGCAAATAGTTTTGGATGACGGCGCGCTATATAACGGATACCTTCTTACCGCCGACATTGAACCTAAAGGGATAAGTTCTTCTCTTATTGTTGGCATAACAATTATCGTTGCCGTTGTAACCATAATATTATCACTTTTGTTTATAAAGAAAAAAAAGAAAAAGAAAAGTGGCAGTCAAAATTGATTTTAAACAGTCTCCTTTTTAAACTAGAAAAAAGGAGATTTTTTATGAATATCAAAAATTTGTTCGATGACCTTGAAAAAGTAAAAAAAGAACTTTGGCATTTAATCAAAAAGGTTATTCCTCATTTGGAAGAATTGTTAAACAACACCACTGCGCAAGAAATTGCTTCTATCAAAACGCAACTTGCTTTGCAGGTTGAAAATATTGAAAGCCTTGAAGATAGCATTGGTCAAATTGAGCAGTCGCTTTCTTCTCAAGAAAACAGTATAACTTCTCTAAATAACTCCATATCTTCGTTGTCATCACAGGCAACCCAACTTTCTTCAAGTCTGCAGACATTAAGTGCCCAGGTTGACGCTCATGGCACATCTATTTCCACCATAAATTCCACATTAGCCTCCATTTCGGACACCGTTGAAGACAACACTGTCGCGCTTTCAACCGCAAACTCAAACATCTCTGCCCTTCAAACATCAATAAATCAAATTTCTTCTATTGTGGACCAACATTCTGGCAGTATTTTATCAATGAGTGTAGACCTTGGGACTGTTTCAAACACGGCAGAAGAGGCGTACTCCTTGGCAACTTCTGTAAACACATCGCTTTCAAATTTGTCAAGCACAGTTGCTTCAAATGTAGGCAAAGTTAGTGTTCTCGAAAGCGATGTCTCGACTTTGGAAAGTTCCACCACCGCTTTGCAAACTTCTGTGGATGGACTTACTTCCTCTGTCAACACTCTTTCGTCGGCACTGTCTTCTCTTGAAAACCAAATTGCAAACCTTCCGACAGAACAAACGGAGGTTATTTATGATATGGATTCAACAGACGCCTCAATCAACCATGGCTATACGAGTGGTATGTCGGGTGGAAACTATATCGACCAAGACTATTCAATTTATCGAAAAATAAGAGTCTATGCCAGATTGTATAATGCAAACTGCGTCCAAGAATTTGCGGTTAAAAATCGTAAATATGTTGACATGACTTTGGTTGCTGCATCTCCTACGCCAACCGTGCTGTCCTTTTTGAAAATGCAGATGAACCTTGAACCATACTTAAGCAGATTGCAGGTTATGGCGTATGCGAGATATGTTTTTTCAAACAGTACTGGCACTTTTACTTTAGATTACGGTCTTTCTACAAACACCTTTTATGTTTATCGCATTGAAGGCATAAAATAAACGCTTCAAATCTATGAAGCGTTTTTTATTTTTGTTTTGCTTTATTTTGGAATTGTTTTTATAAATTGTTATGCTTTTTTTAGAATGTTAGTTGCAAATACCCCGCTGTAAAGCCATAAGAAATCAAGAAGATTGCTGTTGCAAAAAAGAGTAATCCAAGCACTGCGTTGATAATAGGCAAGGGTTTGCCATGTTTGATTTCTTGAACGCTGGTGTTTAGAAGAAAGATAACTCCTATCATATAACTTTCTATTATAAGGCAATACCAAGGATTGATTAGGTCTGTAAAATATAGCACGACACAGGCTATAGTAACAAGAGCAAAGATAATTGCCAAAACTCTGTTTCTTTTTAAAAGCGACCCCACCATTTTTTCTCTT